>CAYUKI010000201.1:0-4698 GCA_964445235.1 uncultured Acidimicrobiia bacterium
AGAACCACCGTGATCGTCGCCTCCGGATGCTGATCCCGTTCGTTTCGTATGAATTCGAGGAGACGCCCGGCCACCGGATCATCCTCGCCGTCGACAAGAGTGAGTGGAAGATCTGGGTGGAGGCGATCCCAGGCATGAATCAGTTCATCGCTCGATTCCTCGAGAGCGTGCAGAGCCGTGACGGAATCGGAACGGATCAACTTGGCATATGCGACCGCCCGGTCGGTCGACGGATCGAGGTGGGCCACGCAAACGATGACCCGATTGGCCTTCAGAATCGCTTCAACCGGTATCTGTTTGAGCTGCGTCGCCACCGCCAGATAATGCCGGCGGATCGCCCGCATCATCCAAACCAGCAGCGGTACCGCAATGAGCACGATCCAGGCGCCCCTGCTGAACTTGACGATGGACACCACCACCAGCACCACCCCGGTAACGATGGCGCCGATGCCGTTGACGACGGCCGATCGCCTCCAGCCGGGTTCCTTCAAACGCCACCACCTCCGGACCATGCCCGCCTGACTCAAGGTGAAGCTCGTAAAGACCCCGATGACGTACAGCTGAATCAGACGGGTCACCTCGGCCCGGAAGCTCAGGATCAATACCGAGGCGAGGACGGCCAGCACCAAAACCCCGTTGGAGAACACCAGACGGTCGCCGCGGTTGCGGAACTGACGTGGCATCAACCGATGGTTGGCGAGAATGGCCGACAGTCGCGGGAAGTCGGCGTAGGCGGTATTCGCAGCCAGCACCAGTACGGCGGCCGTGAAGACCTGCAAGGCGTAGAAAACGAAACCCCCACCGAACACGGCGCGGCCGACTTGTGACAACACCGTTCCGTACTCGGCTTCCGTCGCCAGGCACTGAACTTCGGCCGGATGGTCTTCACAGATCCGCACGTCCAGCCAGACCGAGAGCATGCTGATGCCGATGAACATCGTTATTGCGATCGCCCCCATGGCGGCAAGGGTGGCGGCGGCGTTCTTGGCACGTGGTTCACGGAACGCCTGGACTCCGTCGGCGATGGCCTCCACGCCGGTCAGGGCGGTGGATCCCGATGCAAAGGCCCGCAGAATCAGAAACAGAGTCAGGCCCGGCATGGCGGCTTCGATGGGTATGCCTGACGAAGCCGCGGCCAGCGTCTCGCCTGCTCCGCATCCGGAGGCCGTACACCGAATGAGGCCAGCGACGATCAACACCATGATCGTCATCACGAACAGATAGGTCGGAGCCGCAAAGACCGCGCTCGACTCTTTCGCTCCCCGCAGGTTGATGAAGGTCAGCAGCGCCACGAATCCCAAGGCCATGGGCACGCGCCAATCGACCAAACCAGGCGAGGCCGAGGTGATGGCAGCCACACCGGCCGAGACCGAAACCGCCACCGTCAGCACGTAATCGGTCAATAAGGCTGCGGCAGCGATCGTCCCCAGGGCCAGACCCAAGTTGTCCGTGGTCACGATGAATGACCCTCCACCGTTGGGGTAGGCCCGCACCGTCTGTCGGTACGAGACCACTACCACGAACAGGAGGGCGGCCACCGCGATGCTCAAAGGTCGCACCGCCACGAACCCGGTGGCACCCACCGCCGCCAGCACCAACATCATCTCCTGGGTGGCGTACGCCACCGAGCTCAGGGGGTCGGAGGAAAACAGCGGTAAAGCCAACAGCTTGCGTAGCAGTTGGTGGTCTTGCTCGGCGGTCGCCAATGGTCGGCCGAGAAGCACTTGTTTGATCTGAACCCAGCGCATAGAAAAAGCCGGTGGATGGTAACCGGCCCCCGGAAACGGCTCTCAATCGGGAATAAACCCCACCCCTGGTGGGGTAGGATAGGAGACATGAAACCCACCCATCGGTCGGCCACCCTCAACCGGCTCAAGACCGTGCGCGGTCACGTCGAGGCCGTCGTCGCCATGGTCGAGAGCGATCGCTATTGCCCGGAGGTCATGAAGCAGATCTCGGCTATCCAGTCCTCCCTCGAAAAGGTGAACCGCCTCCTTCTCCGCAACCACCTCGAGACCTGCATGGTCGAAGGCATCGGAGCTGGGAAGACCCAGGAGATGGTCGACGAACTAATGGAGACGATCAAATACACCGGGGCCGTCACCGGTCCCCGCTAACGAGACCAAGAAGCCAAGACGCCAATAAGGCAATAAGGCAATAAGGAGCCCCATGATCAACTTGACCCTATCGGTGCCCGAGGTCCACTGTGACCACTGCGCGATGTCCATCGAGGGGGCCGTAGGCGCCCTCCCCGGGGTCGACGCCGTGGCCGTTCACCTGGATCCGAAGACCGTCGACGTCGCCTTCGATGACCAGGCGGTGTCCCTGGATGCCATCATCGAAACCATCTCGGAACAGGGTTACGAGGTGGTCCGCTGAACCAGACTCGCGAGGAGAACCTCACCTTCGACGTAGAGGGCATGACGTGCTCGACTTGCGCGCTGCGGATCGAGCGCGTCCTCGGCAAGCAGCCGGGGGTGGACGCCGCCAGCGTCAACTTCGCCACCGCCGCAGCCCGGGTGCGAGCCGCCCGAGGTGTGGAGCCTGAGCAGCTTCGGGAGGCCGTCCAGCGGATCGGGTACGACCTCGCCCTCGTCGTCGAGGGTGAACGCCGCACCACGGTGACCGAGCGTCTGTCGGTGGAAGAACGCAAACAATGGCGACGGTTTTGGTGGGGGGCGGCCCTCTCGGCCCCGGTGATGGTCCTGTCCATGACCGCACCGGTGCCCACGGCGAGCCGGGTGCTCCAGGCACTCCTGATCACCCCCGTGGTCCTCTGGGTAGGGAGCCAGTTCCATCGCGTCACGTTCCTCCAACTACGCACCTTCGGGGTCTCCATGGACACCCTCATCTCGCTTGGGTCGTTGGCCGCGTATTTTTATTCGCTGTGGGCGCTGGCAACCGACCACGAGATCTTCTTCGAGACCGCGGGGATGATCATCACCCTCATCACCCTTGGCCGGGCCTTCGAGGCCCGCGCCAAAGGTCGCGCCTCGCAGGCGGTAACCAAGCTGCTCGAGTTGGGGGCAAAGGAGGCGCACATCATTCGGGATGGAGTGGAGCGGACCACCCCGGTGGATCTGGTGCTGCCCGGTGACGTCATGTCCGTCCGTCCGGGCGAGAAGATCCCCACAGATGGTGTGGTCGTGGAGGGTTCTTCGTCGGTCGACGAGTCGATGATCACCGGTGAATCGGTGCCGGTGGATCGTCAAGCCGGCGACGCGGTGATCGGTGCGACCATCAACCAGCACGGACGCCTGTTGGTCAGCGCGACGAGGGTCGGCGCCGATACCACTCTGGCCAGCATCGTGAAGATGGTCGAGAATGCCCAGGCGGGCAAGGCCCCCATCCAGCGCCTGGCCGACCGCATCTCGTCGGTGTTCGTCCCGGTGGTGATCCTGCTGGCGGGCGCCACTCTGGCGGTCTGGACTTTGACCGGGCAGGGTGGAGAGCCAGGTCTGCGCGCGGCCATCGCCGTGCTCATCATCGCCTGCCCCTGCGCCTTGGGACTCGCCACCCCGACGGCCATCATGGTCGGCAGCGGGCGAGGGGCCGAGATCGGCGTGCTCTTCAAGAACCCGGAGGTTTTCGAGGTATCCCGTCGCGTCGACACCGTGGTCTTCGACAAGACCGGCACCCTCACCCGCGGCGTCATGACCCTCACCGACTTGGTCACCAGCGAGGACGAAGACCGCTTCCTTCGCATGGTGGGATCGGTCGAGAACGCCAGCGGACATCCGATCGGGAGAGCGGTGGCCTACGGCGCAGATCAGAAGGACGTAGAGCTTTCTTCACCCACCTCCCTCACCGCGGTGCCGGGTCAGGGCGTGATCGGAACCGTCGACGGAGTAGAGGTCACGGTGGGGAAGGTCAAACTCCTCGCCGATCGGGGCCTGGTCGTCTCAGGGAGCCTGCTGGATCAGGTGGCTGCATGGGAGGAGCAGGGAAAGACAGCCTTCATCGCCGGTTGGGGGGGGGAGGCGCGAGGGGCCCTGGCGGTCGGAGACGAGATTCGGGAAACTGCCCCCACGGCTGTACAAGAGCTGAAGAGACTCGGGGTCGAGGTGGCGATGATCACGGGCGACAATCGCCGGACTGCGGCGACGGTGGCCGGCCGACTGGGTATCGAGGTCGTCGAAGCCGAGGTGTTGCCCGGGGAGAAGGCTGACTGGATCGTCCGACGCCAGGCCCAGGGCAAGAAGGTGGCCTTTGTAGGCGATGGCGTGAACGACGCTCCGGCCCTCACAACCGCCGACCTGGGAGTAGCGATCGGCACCGGCACCGACGTGGCGGTGGAAGCCGGATCGGTGGTGCTGATGTCGGGCAATCCGTCGCTCGTGCCGGCGGCGATGAGACTTGCCCGCCGGACCCTTCGGATCATCAAACAGAACCTCTTCTGGGCGTTCTTCTACAACGTGGCGGCCATCCCCCTGGCTGCCACCGGGCGGCTCAATCCGATGATCGCCGCCGGCGCCATGGCCATTTCTAGTGTCTCGGTCGTCTCCAACAGCCTCCGTCTCCGGCGCTTCGCCAGCTGATCCCGGTCCCGATCAGCGACCCGGCGGCCGGGCAGAAGGGGATTCGAATGGTTAGCTGATCACGTTTCCATCCAACGGCAAGACCTGCTCTGGATTATGCGGCCGTCCCGGAAAAGGGTTCGGGGGCCGGGGTTGGTCGTGATCCAGGAGTGGTGGGGTT
>CAYUKI010000202.1:0-4652 GCA_964445235.1 uncultured Acidimicrobiia bacterium
CGGGAGGGAGTTGAATCGTGTAGTCGGCTGGCCGCTCGCCGGCGATGCGCAGGGTAACGTCGAGCTCGGGGCTGGGATGGCGAACGTCGACACGGTGCTCGACACGCCCGAAACCCCCGACAGCGGATCGACGTTCTCGGCCGCATGGCCAAAGACAGAGTGCGGCTCGAGGCGGTCGTAGTAAGTCAAGAAGTCGATGGCGTGCTTGCCGCTGTGCGTGATGTCGTAGCCGAGTATGAGCTTGATCGATATTGCGGTCGGCACATCCGTCAGTCGAACTCGGTATGGGATCGAGAGCCCCTCTGCATAGTGCGCGTTGGTGCCCCCGGCGTTGCCGTTGACCCATCCAACCCCGCCGCCGAGATCTTCACAGTCGTTAGGAGCGCTGGGCGTTCCGTTGCGACATTGGTCGATGTCTGCGGCAGGCGGCCCTGGGTTTCCGGTCGCCACAAGACCGGTGACCAGTACGAGGCCCCCGACTAGAACGAGTATGAGCAGTGCCTGCAAGCGTATTCTCGAACGCCGACGACCGCTCTCACTCATGATTCCGCGGCCTTTAACCGCAAGATGCCGACCCCGCCCAGCCATGATGGCCTCCCTCTTGTTGCCGTGGCATCAGCACGCGAGAAGAAGGCTCATAGTGAGTCTGCCGGAGTTGCCCCTCACGCCAGCAGCTAGACGCCTCCCAGCGCTCCGCTGCCTCCTGAGTTAAATCTCGAGCAGGAAGCTACACCTGGCCGCCCTGACATGTCGCCGAAAGTGAGGTTTTTTTCGCGACTCGGTCCCTAGATTCCCAGGGCTGCCGCCACAATGGCGGCCTGTTCCACCTGGTGGAGCTTCGACGAGCCCACCGCCGGGCTGGCGGCGGCCGGGCGACCCAGGTAGGCCGGCTCCCGTCCGAAGATCCGCCGCAGGTGGTGCCAGAGAAAACGGTGGGCCCCCATGTTCTCGGGTTCCTCCTGTGCCCACACCAACTCGGCGGAGGGATGCCGGCCGGCCAGATCGGCCAATTCCGCTTCGGGAACCGGGTAGAGCTGAGCCAGCTCGCACAGAGCGACGTCCCCCGGCGCCTCCGGCTTCCGCCGGGCGATGTCCCAGAACAGCTTGCCGGAGCAGAGGATCAGTCGCCTCGCCCCAGTGCGAATCCCCCGGTCGCCGATCACTGTCTCGAACCCTCCCTCTGACAACCCGGAGGCGGCCGTGAAGGACTCTTTGGTGCGCAGCAGTGATTTGGGAGTGAACACGATCAGCGGTTGGTGAGGACGGGCCAGCGCCTGTCGGCGAAGGAGATGGAAGTACTGGCCGCTCGTGGCCGGCACCACCACCCCGATGTTGTCGTGGGCGCAGAGCTCTAAGAACCGTTCGATCCGCCCCGACGAATGGTCGGGCCCCTGACCTTCGTAGCCGTGGGGGAGGAGCAGGGTGAGGCCGGACTCCTGGCCCCATTTGGCCTCCCCGGGGGCGATGAACTGGTCGATGATCACCTGGGCGCCGTTGGCGAAGTCGCCGAACTGCGCCTCCCACATCACCAGCGCCTCCGGCCACTCGATCGAGTAGCCGTACTCGAAGCCGACAGCGGCGAATTCCGACAGCAAGGAGTCGACGATTCGGACCCGGGTGGGGGTGAGCAGTTGGAGCGGAATCCACTTCTTTCCGGTTTCGAAGTCGGTCAACTCTGCGTGCCGTTGGGAGAAGGTCCCCCGTTTCGAGTCCTCCCCCGCCAGGCGGACTGGTACCCCCTCGAGGGCGAGCGACCCGATGGCCAGGGCTTCGGCGGTGGCCCAATCGACGAACCCCGACCGGAGGGACGCCGATCGATCCTCCATCATTCTCACCAGCTTCGGATGGATGGTGAAGCCTGTTGGTGGCGTCGTGATGAACCCGAGCACCTGGTCGAGGGTCTCGGCCGGCACGGCTGTCGACACCTCGGGGGCCTCCACCGTCACTTGGGCAGGCAGCATCGTTGTTCGCCGCCCCCCCTCGCGGGTCTCGGCGAAGGCCCGCTCCAGCGTCTGGCGAAACTCGTCGAGCAGCGCCTCCCCGTCCTCGACCGAGATCTGCCCGACGTTGACGAGTCTTTCCAGATAGAGCTTGCGCACCGACCGGCGGTTCTCGATCAGCTTGTACATCTGCGGCTGGGTGTAGGAAGGCTCGTCGCCCTCGTTGTGGCCACGTCGCCGGTAACAGACCATGTCGACGACCACGTCCTTCTGGAATGCCTGGCGGAAGGCGAACGCCAGACGGGCCACCCGCGTTACCGCCTCGGGGTCGTCGCCGTTGACATGGATGATGGGAGCCTGGACGGTCTTGGCGACGTCGGTGGCATAGAAGCTCGACCGAGCGTCGAGCGTCGAGGTGGTGAAACCCACCTGATTGTTGATCACGATATGCACCGTGCCCCCGGTCCGGTAACCGGGCAACTGGGAGAGGTTGAAGGTCTCCGCCACCACCCCCTGGCCGGCGACGGCGGCGTCGCCGTGCAGCAAGACGGGGAGGACCTCGGTGAACCCCCGCTCACCTCGCTTCTCCTGCTTGGCCCGCACGATGCCTTCCAAAACCGGGTCGACGGCTTCGAGGTGGCTCGGGTTGGCGGCTATTTGCACGCCGATGACCGAGCCGTCGGCGGTCTCGTACTTGCCGGTGAAACCGAGGTGGTATTTGACGTCGCCGGAGCCGCCGGTGGTATCGGGATCAAGATCACCTTCGAACTCCCGGAAGATCCTGCCGTAGCTCTTCCCAACGATGTTGGCCAGCACGTTGAGGCGTCCCCGATGGGACATACCGACCACGGCCTCCTCCACCCCGTCGCCGGCCGCCGCCCCGAATAAGGCGTCGAGCAGCGGGATGAGGCTCTCGGCTCCTTCGAGGCCGAAACGCTTGTGTCCGACGTACTTGGTGTGGAGGAACTTCTCGAAGGCCTCGGCATCGTTGAGCTTGCGAAGGATGCGGAGCTTCTCTTCCTTGGAGACGTCGGTGCGGGGTATCTCGGTCCACGCCTGTACCCACCGCTTTTGATCGGTCTCCTGAATGTGCATGTACTCGATGCCGACGGTGCGGCAATAAGCGTCGCGCACCCGAGAGAGGATGTCGGCGAGCTTCATCACCGGTTGGTCGTCGATTCCGCCGGTGGCGAATTCCCGCTCGAGGTCCCAGATCGTGAGGCCGTAGAACAGCGGGTCGAGTTCGGGATAGAGCGACGGACGCTGCTGGCGGAGGGGGTCGAGATCGGCGATGAGGTGCCCACGCACCCGGTAGGCGTTGATGAGCCGGAACACCTGCGCCTGCTTCTCGGCCCATTGGGGAGAGCCGACTGGGGGGTTGTCGTCGACCGCCCACCGGGCCGGCGTGTAGGGAATGCCGAGCGATTCGAAGATGAGGTCGTAGAAGCGGTCCTCCCCGAGCATGAGGTCGTGCATGCGGGCCAGGAACTGGCCGGACTGCGCCCCCTGGATCACCCGGTGGTCGTAGGTGGAGGTGAGGGTGACGATCCGCCCGATGCCCTGGCGAGCCAGGAACCGAGGATCGGCGGCCTGGTACTCGGGGGGGAAGCCGATGGCGCCGACGCCCACGATCACGCCCTGGTCGACCATCAACCTCGGCACCGACTGCACGGTCCCCACCGTTCCCGGGTTGGTGAGGGTGGCGGTGGTGCCGGCGAAGTCGTCGGGTGTCAGCCGGTTGGTGCGGGCCTTGTGGATGAGGTCCTCATAGGTCAGCCAGAACGTCTTGAAGTCGAGGGTGTCGGCAGCCTTGAGGTTGGGGACGAGCAGCACACGGGTGCCGTCCTTTCTCTCCACGTCGACGGCGAGACCGAGGTTGACGTGGAGGAAGGGGACCACCAGCGGGGCGCGGTCAGGACTTTCGGCAAAGGCGACGTTCATCTCGGGAAGGTCCTTCAGGGCTTGCACCACCGCCCAGCCGATGAGATGGGTGAAGCTGACCTTGCCACCCAAGGTGAGGCGGCGGAGCTGATTGTTGATGATCAGCCGGTTGACTTCCAGCAACTTGGCCGGGACGGTCCGGACCGACGTGGCGGTCGGCACCGACAGGCTCTGTGCCATCCGTTGGGCGATGGTGGCCGAAACGCCGCGGAGCTGTACCGCCCGCTCGGGCGGCGCCGGTGGTGGCGCAAGAGCGGGAGTCGGGGCCGGCGCCGGTGGAGCCGGTGCGATGGCCGGCTCGCTGATCGGAGCCGCCACCACCTCCGGCTCCGCCGCCGTCGCCGTGGCGATCAGGTCGGGCGCATGGGCCTGGTAGTCCTCGAAGAACTCCTTCCACGCCTCCGACACCGAGTCGGGGTGCTCGCGGTAGCGCCGGTACATCTCGTCGACCAACCAGATGTTGGGACCGAAGTCGCTGGCTGTGGGGTCGGGCGTGTCAGCCATGGCCCCGAGATGCTATCGGGCCGAACATTTGTGTTTGACTGGGGTCGATGGCCCAAAACGTGCTCGGCGGCGAGCTGATCACCTGCTCCTACCTACCCCGGACCGGGTTCTACCGGGACGGGTGCTGCAACACCGGCACCGAAGACCTGGGCGTCCACACCGTATGTGTCGAGATGAACGCCGAGTTTCTCGAGTTCAGCACGACGGTCGGCAACGATCTGGCGACCCCGGTTCCCGAATTCGGATTCCCTGGTTTGCAGCCCGGTG
>CAYUKI010000203.1:0-4622 GCA_964445235.1 uncultured Acidimicrobiia bacterium
TGCAGCCGGCGCGTGACGGCAGTGTCACGATCCAAGACATCGTCGGTTTGCTCGCCAAGGAAACTCGGCGCCCGGTACGCCTGGAGCTGACCCGCGAAGAAGAGTTCGTTTCCAGCCGTACGCGGCACCCTCAGACGATCACCTTCAAAACCGGGGTGATGAACGACGGGACGCTCGTAGCCCAGGAGATGCGGTTGGTCGGCAACACCGGCGCCTACGGGACCCATGGGTACACCGTGCAGAACATCACGGGCCTCCGCGGCCTGACCTCCTACAACGCTCCCCACAAGAGGTTTGTCTGTGACGTCGTCTACACCAACATCCCCGTGCCCGGGGCTTATCGGGGCTACGGCGCTCCCCAGGCAGAGTTCGCCCTCGAGGCGCACATGGAGGACATCGCTCACAGTCTCGGCCGCGACCCGATCGACTTCAAACGGCAGAACTGGGTGAAGGTCGGCGACAAGCTCAACATCGCCCCCTACATGGGCGAGCGCGACGTGGCGGTCGAGGTGGAGGAGCTACCGGTGGTGACCTCGAGCGGCATAGAGGAGTGCGTCGCGCAAGGCCAGCGGGCCATCGGCTGGCATCGGCGCCTCGACCCGGCTTGGAAACGGCCGGCCGACCGGCCCCACATCCGGCGGGGATTGGGGTTCGCCTTCTGCATGCACGGCACCGGCATTCCCTTTCTCGACATGGGGGGATGCAGCATCAAGCTCAACGACGACGGATCCTTCAACGTGGCGGTGGGAGCAACCGATCTGGGCACCGGCGCCGACACAGTCCTGGCCCAGATCGCCGCCGAGGTGCTGGGGGTTCCCATCGAGGACATCTTGATGTACTCCTCCGACACCGACCACACCCCCTTCGACGTCGGGGCGTATGCCTCTTCGACGACCTACATCTCGGGAACATCGGTGAAGAAGGCCGCCGACGTGGTGCGCTGGCAGATCAAGGAACGGGCCGCCAAGATGCTGGGTGTTCCCCACGCCTGCATGATCGAGCTCCGCGACCGAAAGGCCTGGTCGCCGGATGGCCGGTCGGTCACGTTGGAGGAGGTCGCCCTCGACTCCCTGCACTGGCAGGACCAGACCCAGATCATGGGCACCGCCTCGTTCATGGCCACCGAATGCCCTCCGCCGTTCGCCGCCCAATTCGCCGAGATCGAGGTCGACGTCCAAACCGGGCAGGTGACAGTGACCAAGCTGGTGATGGCGGTGGACTGCGGAGTAGCCATCAACCCGATCACAGCCTCGGGACAGGTCGAAGGAGGAATGCTCCAAGCCCTCGGCTATGCCCACTGCGAGGAGTATGCCTACGACCAGGACGGCCGCATGATCAACGCCCGGTTCGGGCCGTACAAGATCTACCGGGCCGACGAGGTGCCGGTCACCGAGGTCTATCTGGTCCAGACGATGGAGGAGTCCGGTCCCTTCGGTGCCAAGGCGGTCGCCGAGATCCCCAAGGACGGGGTCGCCCCTGCGGTCCGCAATGCCATCCTCGACGCCACCGGAGTTGCCATCAACCAGATCCCCTTCACGCCCGAACGAGTGTGGAAGGCCCTCCAGGGCGCCGAACACCAGTAGTCACCCATCGCCGATCTGAAAACCAATCCGCCTCTAACCTCCGGCCGCAGTGACCCTGATCGCTGCCGAGTGGGTGGTGATTTCCGCCGCCGAGCCGCCCCGGCGGGGCTTTGCGGTCCGCGTCGAGGGGGACCGCATCGTCGACGTGGGAACCACCGACCAGCTGCGCCTCCAATACCCGGGTGACGAGCTGGTCGACCACCCTGGCCACGTTCTCCTTCCGGGATTCGTCGACGCCCACACCCATCTCTACGGCGTGCTCGCCCACGGCATTCCCATCCATCTCGCACCAACCGATTTCTGGAGTTTCCTCGACGACTTCTGGTGGCCGAGGGTCGAAAACGGCCTCGACCATGACATGATCGCCGCCGCCACCGAATGGGGCGCCAACGAGCTGCTCGCGGCGGGGATCACGACCTTCTTCGACATTCTCGAGGCCCCTTCCGCGCTCCCCGAGGCCCTGATGGTCCAAAAGGCGGCGGTCGACGCGATCGGGATACGGGCGGTCCTTTCCTTCGAGGCCACCGAGCGGGTGAGCTCTGCCAACGGTCGCTTGGGTTTGGAGGAGAACCGCCGCCTGCTGGAGGATTGCCGCCGATCACCCGGGCTCGTTTCCGGACTGGTCTCCTTCCACACCACTATGACCTGCTCACCGGCATTCATTCGCGACGCCTTCGAGCTCGCTGCCGGCCAGGGAGTGTTGTGCCACGCACACGTCAACGAAAGCCGCCATGAACCCGAATGGTGCTTACGTCATCACGGCTTGCGGACGATGGAGCTCTATGAGTCGCTGGGCGTGGAGTTGGAACGGATGCTGGCCTCCCAATGCGTCCAGCTCTCCCCCAGAGAGCAGGCAATCATCTCCGAGCGGGGGGTCCGGTGCGTGCACATGCCTCTCTCCAACTGCGAGGTGGGAGGAGGCATCGCACCCGTTCCCGAGCTGGCATTAGCCGGAGTGACCATGGGTCTTGGCACGGATGGCTACATCACCGATTTCTTCGAGGTCATGCGGGGGGCCTTCCTGCTCCACAAGGCCCGGCTCACAGATCCGTCGGTGATGCCCGCCCGGCAGGTGTTGGAGATGGCCACTGAAGGCAGTGCCCGGGCTCTGGGTTTGGAGAAGGTAGGTCGGCTGCAGCCCGGTTGGCTGGCCGACCTGCAACTGGTCAGGTTGGACCTGCCGACGCCTTCGACGGAGGCAAACCTGTTCGACCAGCTTGTGCTGTGGCGGAACCGCCGCGACGTCACCGACGTGATGGTGGGCGGACGCTGGCAGGTCCGGAACGGGTCGGTCGTGGGGTCCGACGTCGCCCGCCTGCGGGCACGGGTCGCCGAGAATGCGGAGCGCCTGTGGGCGAAGACCTAAAAACGCAGCGCATACTGTCGGCGCTCCGAGCCGCCATGGAGGAAGGCCAGGCCGTAGTGCTGGCGACCGTCATCGACACCAGGCGTTCGGTGCCCAGGCGGGCCGGTTCGAAGATGCTCATCTACGCCGATGGGACCACGATCGGTTCGATCGGGGGAGGCGAGATGGAGGCAAACGTGGAGGACCAGGCCCGATCGGCCCTCCGCGACGGACGGCCGCGCCTGTTGTCCTATGAGCTCGTCGATCCCCGCCGGGGAGATTTCGGGGTCTGTGGAGGAGAGGTCAAAATCTACTTGGAGGCATACATGCCGGCAGCGAGGATCCTGGTCGTGGGAGCAGGGCACATCGGCAAGGCGGTGCTCGAGCTTGCCGACTGGCTCGGTTTCGACACGGTCGTCTACGACGATCGGCCCGAGCACGTCGAGGAGACGGCGCTTCCGCAGGGCAAGGTTCGCCTGAGCGGACCTATCGAGAACGTCTTGCCCTACGTCACCACCCAAACCCATATCACCGTCGTGACTAGGAACATGGCGGTCGATCTGGAGATACTTCCACCCCTCCTCGCGTCGCCGGCCCGTTCGATCGGGGTCATGGGCAGCCGCCGCCGCTGGGACATCACCCGAGCGGAGTTGATCAAGAGAGGAACGGACGCCGGTCTGCTGGATCGGGTGTGGGCGCCGATCGGGCTGGAGATCAATGCCGAGTCACCCGAAGAGATCGCCTTGAGCGTTCTCGGCGAGATCGTTCGCCACCGGCGGGCCGGTAACGACAGTGAGGGCGCAGATGGCGGTGATGGCGGAGATGACGG
Source organism: uncultured Acidimicrobiia bacterium (assembly GCA_964445235.1). Taxonomy (GTDB): domain Bacteria; phylum Actinomycetota; class Acidimicrobiia; order Spongiisociales; family ZC4RG35; genus CAYUKI01. The sequence continues at coordinate 3,758 of CAYUKI010000203.1, forward strand.
AGATGAAACAGATGAAGTTTCGTGATCGTCTGATCATCATGCGGGGGGGAGGCGACCTCGGAACCGGGGCAGCGTGGGAGCTGAACCAGGCCGGGTTCCCGGTGGTGATATACGAACTGCCCGAGCCGCTTGCCATCAGGCGACGGGTCTCCTTTTCGACGGCGGTCTCGGAGGGCCGCATCGAGATCGAGGGGCTCCGGGGGGTCCTGGTCTCCAACCCGGCCAAGGCGACGAAGGCAATCGACGATCGGACGGTGCCGGTGTTGGTGTCGCCCTCCGTGCCGGCTCCGGCTGCTTGGCCACGCTGGGCTGTGGTCGACGCCCGCCTCGCCAAACACAACATCGACACCCGCGCCGAAGACGCCTCCCTCGTGATCGGCCTAGGACCGGGGTTCAATGCTGGGCAGGATTGTCATGCCGTGATCGAAACAAACCGTGGCCCCGAGCTGGGACGGGTCATCTGGCAAGGGGCCGCCCAATCGGACACCGGCATCCCGGGGGAGATTGCCGGGCACACCGCCGACCGGGTCATCAAGGCTCCGGTGGCCGGACGCATCCGATGGCGGCGGGAGATCGGGGACATCGTGGCAGAGGCCGACCTGCTCGGATGGATCGACAAGCTCGAGATAATGGCTCCCTTGGGCGGGACGGTCCGCGGTTTGATCGCCGACGACCGGGTCGTGTCGAAGGGACTTAAGATCGCCGATCTCGATCCGCGCTCCGATCGGTCCCTGGCCTTTCGGATCTCCGACAAGGCTCACGCGGTCGGAACCGGCGTCGTCGCTGCAGCGCTGGCATGGATGAGCCGTTGAGCAACTCCCCCAGCCGCTCTACGCGGCCCACCCCAATCCCTTCTGGCGCGCCA
>CAYUKI010000204.1:0-4619 GCA_964445235.1 uncultured Acidimicrobiia bacterium
CCGGTCGATCCGGTCGATCCGGTCGATGCGCCGCGCTCTTGTCGGGATCGGTTTGGCGGTCGGACTGTCGGCCTGTGCCCGGCCCGGCCCGGTTCCTCCGCTTGTGTCAAGCCTTCAACCCACTACGGCGCCCGTGCCTGCCCCCGCTCCCACCCCGAGCGATGGTCCGATCGCGCCGGAGCCCATCGTGTTCGGCAGCTGTGATGAGCCGGATCCCTCGTACGCCATCGTCTGTGAGGCGTACGAGCTGGTCCAGGAAGAGTACGTCGACACCGTGAGTGCGGCCGACCTGGCAGCCGGCGCTTTCGCCGCCGTGGATCAGCTTGAGGTAGGGGAGGTAGTGGAGCAGCCCATCTGCCCGCTCCCCGGCCCATGGTTCGAACCCGTGTGTGCGACGGCGGCATCGAAAACCACTGCACCGGTCGAGGCCGCCGAGGCAATGGTGCGCGGGATGGTTGCTGCCCTCGACCCCAACAGCGCCTATCTCGACGGGGAGGCCCTACAGCTCCAGCGAGAGGAGCAGCGCGGCACGGTGGAGGGAATCGGAGCACTGGTGGTGGTCGAAGACCCCGCCGACCGGCAACGAGAGTGCGGTGTGATCGGAGACGGGTGCGTGCTGGTGATCGTGTCTGCCCTCGACGGCGGCCCTGCCGAACGGGCGGGGGTACAGCCCGGCGATGTCATCGCGGCCGTCGACGGCACCGCGATCGAAGGGTCCTCTATCGATCAGGTCACCGCCGCCATTCGCGGACCGGCTGGTACCGGCGTGCTCTTGACCGTGGCCCGCAATGGCCAGAACCACGATCTCAACATGATCCGGGCGGCCGTGACCGTTCCGGTATTGGAGACTGAGATTCTCGAGCCAACGATCGGCCTTCTGCGGCTCGCTTTCTTTTCCGAAAACGCCCCGCGCATGGTTGAAGTCGCCCTCGACGAGCTGATCGACCAGGGAGCCACGACGATCCTTGTCGACCTTCAGAACAATCCGGGAGGTTCGTTGGTGGCGGCCGTGGAGATCGCCTCGCAATTCCTCGCCGACGGCGACGTCGTGAGAACCGAGGCTCCCGACGACACCGAAACCTATCGGGTTCGCCGGGGGGGGGTGGCGGTAGATCCCGGGATTCGGATCGTCGTGCTGCTTAACCGGGGATCGGCTTCTGCTTCGGAAGTGGTGGCGGCAGTACTGCAAGAGCGAGGGCGCGCCACCGTGATGGGAGAGGCCAGTTACGGGAAGAACACGGTCCAACAGCAGTACGGGTTGTCGAACGGAGGGGCCCTCAAGCTGACCGTAGCCCGCTGGTTGACCCCCGGCGGCCACGACTTTGGAGGAACCGGTGTCACCCCCGACGTCGCCGTGAACATCCCCGACGACGCCGAAGAGGACTACCTCGTCGAGAAGAGCCTGGCCTTGATCAACTCGTGACAAGCCCGGTTGGACAGGCCACGCCTGTCCCGTGGTCGGGGCAGTAGCCGTTGGGGTTCTTACCGAGGTACTGCTGGTGGTAGTCCTCGGCGTAGTAGAAGTTCTCGGCCTCGGCGATCTCGGTGGTGATCTCGCCGTACCCGGCCCGGTTCAACTCCCCCTGATAGCGATCCCGGGACCTCTTGGCCGTCGCCAGCTGGGCGTCGGAGTAGGTATAGACGGCCGACCGGTACTGGGTGCCGACGTCATTTCCCTGTCGCATCCCCTGAGTGGGATCGTGGTCCTCCCAAAAGATCTTCAAAAGTGCGTCGTAGCTCACCACCGCCGGGTCGTAGACGACCAAGACCGCCTCGGTGTGACCAGTGCGACCAGAGCAGACCTCTTCGTAGGTCGGGTTGGGACTGTGGCCCCCGGCATAGCCAACGGCGGTCGTGTATACGCCCGGGGTCTGCCAGAACTTCCGCTCGGCCCCCCAAAAGCAACCCATTCCGAAGATGGCCATCTCTGACCCGGCCGGAAACGGCGGCTGCAATGGGTGGCCGTTGACATGATGACCGGTCGGCACCCTCATGGCTGTAGCCCTCCCCGGCAAGGCATCGGCTGGATCAGGCATAACCCGCGATTTGTTCCACACGGCGAACTTCCTTTCCGCTGTTTCATCTTACGCCCGAACAACCACGGCGGGCCCTGGCTTCGTTCCAGGCTCGCAACAATTTCTCATTCGTTTCTAGGATGCCGCCGAATGATGAAAGGTATTCGATGAAGTGGCGGCGCCCAACTCAACAGAGCGATGACGTTCTCGATCGGCGCGGGCAACGCCGCACGGGCACGATTGCCACCAGTGCTGTCGGCCTGCCCGTCTTGTTGGTGTTGTTCTTGACCTTGTGCACCCAAGGCGGGGGTGCGGGTGGCATCGACCTCGGCCCCATCCTCGACCAGTTGCAGCCGGCCCCCCCGGCCGCCGAGCAGACCGGGACATCGGTGCTCGATCCCACCAACAACCCCGAGGATGAGCTCGCCCTCTTCATGGGGGCGGTTCTCGACGACTCCCAGGCGATGTGGTCTGAGCTCTTCTCGAAGTCCGGCCGCCAGTACGAAGACGCCCAACTGGTGCTGTTCAGTGGATTCACCGAGTCGGGGTGTGGCGGTGCCTCGGCCGAGGTCGGACCGCATTACTGCCCCCTCGATAAGCATGTCTATCTAGACCTCGATTTCTTCCAGCTCCTCTCCTCGCGCTTCGGCGCCCCTGGCGACTTCGCCCAGGCCTATGTGTTGACCCATGAGGTCGGCCACCATGTGCAGACGCTGCTCGACATCAACGAACAGGTGCGTCAGGCCCAACAGCAGAATCCGACCTCTGCCAACGACCTCTCCGTCCGGATGGAGCTCCAGGCCGACTGCTTCGCCGGGGTTTGGGGTTTTACCGTCCTCGAGCAGGGCGACCTGGAGCGAGGCGACATCGAAGAAGCAATCGGGGCGGCTGAGGCAGTGGGCGATGACCGCATCCAGGCGCAGGCGAACGGAACCGTCAACCCGGAGACCTGGACCCACGGTTCCGCCGAGCAACGCACAACCTGGTTTGACAAGGGGTACCGTTCCGGCGACCCCAACAGCTGCGACACGTTCTCGTCCGGCATCTAGTGCTCTGTGCACTAGACGCGAGGTGAGGGCGACGCTTGGCATGGCGACGAGCGTCTGCAGCTACTGCGGCCCGCGGGACTCGTCACGCCTTAACCCGTTAGTTGAACGGGTCTCCGTCGCCCGCCTGGAAAAGCCCCAACGCTCCTCGACCCGGGAAGGGCGCGGGATGTTCGGGGCCCGTCGCCTCATGCGACCGTCGAGGGATTGGGCAGTACCGGAACTAGGGTCGCGGTCATGAACTCGGTTCCGAGGGTGCTTTTCACCGCCGAGCAGATTGCAGCCCGCGTCGCAGACCTCGCCGCTGAGATCGACCTCCGTTTTGGGGAGAGACAACCGCTGGTGCTGGTCGGAGTGCTGAAGGGCTCGTTCATCTTCCTTTCCGACCTCGCTCGCCGGCTTCAGACTCCCCATCGTGTCGAATTCATCGCGGTGACCAGTTATGGAGCCTCAACATCGACCGAGCACACCGGCGCCGTCCGTCTGCTTATGGACCTGCGCCATGACATCGAAGACGCCCACGTACTGCTGGTCGAAGACATCGTCGACACTGGGCACACGCTCGCCTACCTGATCCGGTTGCTGGGTGCGCGCCGTCCCGCCAGCCTCGGCGTGGTGGCGTTGCTGGCCAAGCCGGAACGCACCCGGGCCGACGTGAAGATCGACTATCTCGGTTTTTCCATTCCCGACGTCTGGGTGGTGGGGTATGGGTTGGACTGGGCCGAACGCCACCGCACCCTCCCTTACATCGGTTTGGTCGAGACGGCTGGTTGACTGGGCGGTGATGCGGTCCCACCGCCGCCTATTGGTATTGGTCACGGTGGCCGTCGTTCTGGCCCCCCTAACCGCCTGGCCGGCCGAGGACGACGTTGAGCAGACCCACACGGAGGCCCTCCTCGCCGAGGGGCGGGTTGCCGAGGCTGACCGGTTGGTGAACGCCGCCGTCGCCCACCGCGATCGGATCGAGGCACAGATGCTGGTCGTGCTCGACCGGTATGAACAGGCCAATGGCCGGCTCGAGGAGGTCTCGATTGGGCTGGAGCGGATCGAGACCGAGATCGATGCCACGACCGCGGCGATGTATCTCGCTCGCAGCCAGCTGTCCCGCCTGACGGTCGGCGACTACATGCGCGCGGTGGCGGCGAGCGGCGTATACCTGCTGGCCGCAACCGAGGCCGCCGACACGGTGGTGATCGGTGAAACATTGGGTCTGCTGTCGGCGCGCACCCTCGAGGAGATGCACAGCCTCGACGGCACCGAGCGGCTATGGGAGCGCCTGGCCGCCGAGCGCGCCATCGAGCTGGACGAGGTAAGGACTCTGGCCCGGGACATCGAGGCACAAACGGCCGAGCTGGCCGAGCTGTTCCGAGTCGCCAGCATCGACGTGGCCATCGCCGAAGGCAAGGTGCGGATTGCCGCGGCCGAACTGGCGGCAACCGAGGATCGACTTGTTGCCACGACCCGGCCGCCTGCCACCACCATCCCGAGGACAACCACCACGACTCGACCGAAGACCACCACTACCACCGTTCCGAGGACAACCACTACCACCACCGTT
>CAYUKI010000205.1:0-4619 GCA_964445235.1 uncultured Acidimicrobiia bacterium
GGTGCGCAGGCGGCGGAATTCGTGTTCGATGAGGCCGTAGAGGGTGTGGTCCATCCACTTGCCTCGGACCATCAGCTCCTCTCGGAGCACACCCTCGGCGGTGAAGCCGAGTTTGTCCGCCACCCGTTCCGAAGCACGGTTGCCGACGGCAATGCGGAGCATTACCCGATGTAATCCCAGCTCCTGAAATCCGAGTCGCATCAGGCGTTCGGTGGCCTCCGTAGCGATGCCCTTGGTGATCTCGTCGGTCCGGACCCAATAGCCGATCTCGCCGATGCGAGCCGTCTTGCTCACGTGCCAGATGGAGACGTTGCCCAGGTGCCGTTCGAGATCGTCGGGCCGGCGGATGGCGTAGTCGAAGGCGCGCTCCTCTCGCCAGGCTTGGATGGAGTCGCGAACGAACCCAGCCGCGTCGTTCCGCTCGTACTCGAGATGAGCCCAGGGGAGCCATTCGTGCAGCTCGGGAAGTGACTCCCGCACCGCATTGGCGACCTGGTCGACGTCACGACGTCCGAAGCGCCGCAGTACGAAACGGCCCGTGCGAAGCAGTTCGGGAGGCACGCTGGCAGCCTATCGAGCACGAGGGCTCCTGTACCTACGATGGTCGGGATGAGCGACTGGTGGTCACGCCTTTCTGTGGACCCTGTCGAACCTCCCGTCGGCGACATTCCCCGGGCCGCGGTACTGGCGGCGCTGTTCGAAGACGACCAGGGCGACGTGAGGATGATCCTGACCAAGCGACCCGACACGATGCCCACCCATGCCGGCCACATCGCCTTTCCGGGCGGGCGCCCCGAACCCGAAGACTCCGGTCCGGTGGATACTGCGCTTCGAGAGGCCCACGAGGAGGTGGGAATCGACCCAGCCAGCGTCGACGTCCTCGGGTTCCTATCGCCCATCCACACCGTCGAGTTCGCCTTGATGGTCGTCCCGGTGGTGGGCCGACTGGCCGGGATTCCGGTCCTACGACCGTCTGAGCGAGAGGTGGCCCGAGTCCACACCCCACGACTCGACGAGCTCTCCAACCAGGACTCGTGGCGGAGCGAGATGTGGGGCAGCCGGAGGTTGTGGTTCTTCGACCTCGACGGCGACCTGCTGTGGGGCGCCACCGCCTGGATGGTGCGGGACCTACTGGGCCTCGGCGGCTGACCGCATCAGCCCCCAGAGAGCCTCTAGGTCGCTGCGCTCGGTGGTCAATGAACCGATCGAAACCCTCACCATCCACTGGCCGTCGAGCCGGGCCGGGGTGAGATAGGCGTGGCCGCTCTTGTTGACCGCCTCCACCCACAACAAGGTGTGGGCATCGACCTCATCGGAGCTGCGACCAGTTGGCTCATGGCGCAGGCACACTGTCTGAAGGGGCACCGGCGCGAGTACCCGCCACTCGGGAGTGGCCTCCGCCGCCTCCTTCAACCATTGGGCACCCGCCAGGTCGCGACGTACCCGTTCCTTGATCGACTCCACCCCGTCGAGCTCGAGCTGGAACCACAGCTTGAGGGCCCGGAACCTCCTCCCGAACGGTATGCCCCAGTCCCGATACTGGGTGACCTGGCCGTCAACCGCAGCCCGCGCATAGCTGGGGTTGGACGAGAAGACCCCGACTAGATGGGCCGGATCCTTCACATAGAACAGCGAACAGTCGAAGACCGTCCCCATCCACTTGTGCGGATTCCAGACCAGCGAGTCGGCATCGTCCACGCCCTCCCACATCCATCTGCATTCGGGGAGGAGCATCGCCGTCCCTGCCATGGCGGCGTCGACGTGCACCCAGAGGTCGTTCGATCGGCCGACAGCGGCGATCGCTTTCACCGGGTCGATAGCGGTGGTGGCGGTCGTGCCAACCGTGGCCACCACCACGGCCGGCTTCCGACCGGCGGCGATGTCCTCCTTGATAGCGGCCTCCAGGGCGGCGGGGTCCATGGCGAAGGTGCTGCGATCGACCTCCACGAGTCTGATGTTGTCGTCCCCGAACCCGGCCAGGAGCGCAGCTTTGGGAATCGAGGAGTGCGCCTCTTCGGTGGTGTAGACGACCAGCGGCGATGGCAGGGCCTGGAGACCACCCTCGCGCATGGAGAAACGGCTCGCCCGCTCCCGAGCCGCCATGAGCGCCACTAGCCCGCCGGTGGAGGCGGTGTCGAAGATGGTGCCGCGCCAATCCGTCGACAGCCCCACGAGCTGACGCATCCAGTCGCACATCACCTCCTCGACCTCGGTGAGGGCCGGGTTGGCCTGCCAGGTGATCCCCAGCGCTCCTAATCCCCCGGAGGCGAGATCTCCGAGCACCGACGACAACGAGGCGTTGGCGGGGAAGAACCCGTAGAAGGCCGGGTGCTGGAAGTGGGTCATGCCCGGCATCACCACTTCGTCCAGGTCGGAAAGCAACTGGTCGAACGGGACGGTCCCGGTCGGCGGTTCGGCCGGAAGTCGCCTCCGCACCTCACCGGGAGCGGCTGGCGAACGGACCGGGAGGGTGGGAAGCCTCGTGCGAAAGTCGGCGATCCAGTCGATCAGTTGGTGACCGGCGGCCCGGAACTCTTCGGGGTTCATGAGGCCAGGGTAAACACACCTCGGTCCTGCGCGTCCCTACCCACGGGTTTGGTGGGTGGAGACGCGCGGGAAGGACGTCGGTGTTGTTCCGTGCAGATCTACCCACGGATTTGGTGGGTGGAGACGCGCAGGACCGTTGGCCGGCGGGTCGGTTACCGACCGGCCCGCATCAGGCCGATCACGAGCCCGTCCACCAGCGCTTCCCAAGACGCTTCGATGATGTTGTTGTGGACTCCGATGGTGTCCCAGGCATCTTCGGGAGAGGAGGTCTCGAGGAGCACGCGCACCACGGCCCCGGTCCCGTCCGAGGTGTCGAGCACCCTGACTCGGTAGTCGGTGAGTCGGAGACTATCGACCTCGGGATAGGCGGTGCGGAGGGCACTCCGGAGGGCCTGGTCGAGAGCATGCACGGGCCCGACGCCCTCACCGGTGGTCAGGACTCGCTCGCCATCCACGACCACCTTCACGGTCGCTTGGGCCGAAACGTCTCCGTCGGCCGGCCGTTCCACGAACACCCGAAAGGATTCCAGCACAAAGAAAGGTTGCTCCCACCCGAGCACTCGACGCACCAGTAACTCGAACGAGCCGTCCGCCGCCTCGAAGTGATAACCCTTGTGTTCGAGCACTTTTACCTGGTCGAGCACCTCTCTCGCCTGCTCTTCCGTGAGCGAAAACCCGAGCTCCTCCGCCTTTCGGATGATGGCGGCCCGACCGGCCAGCTCGGACACCACCATCCGAGTGCGGTTCCCGACCGCGTTCGGACGGGTGTGCTCGTAGGCATCCGGCCGGCGGGCCAATGCGGAAGTGTGTAGGCCAGCTTTGTGTGTGAATGCCGAGCTCCCCACATACGGTCGATGGGGGTCGACGGCGATGTTGACCACCTCGGCGATGTGATGGGCGATGGGGGAGAGCAACTCCAGCCTGTCGGAGGGCAGAACCGGGCGGTCCATCTTGAGGATGAGGTTGGGGATCACCGCGCAGAGGTCGGCATTCCCCGTTCTCTCCCCGTAGCCGTTGATGCATCCCTGAATCTGGCGGATCCCGGCCGAGGCCGCCGCCAGCGAGGAGGCGACCGCACAACCCGCGTCATTGTGGAAATGCACGCCCAGGGCGACTCCCGGTAGCTCGCTCTGCACGGAGGCAATGGCCTCGACCGCAGCGCCGGGGAGCGTTCCCCCGTTGGTGTCGCAGAGCACCAGCCGTTCCGCGCCCGCCTGGGCGGCCGCCCGGGCTATGGCCATGGCGAAATCGCGACCGCGATAGAAGCCGTCGAAGAAGTGCTCGGCGTCGAAAAAGACCCGACGGTCATGGCGGCGGAGGTATTCGATGGATTCGGACACCATGCGCAAGCCCTCGTCCAGGTCGGTGCGCAGGGCCTCGCGCACGTGATAGTCCCAGGCCTTCCCCACCAGGCAGACGAACTCCGTCTCGGCGTCGAGGAGGGCACGCAGCTGAGGATCGGAGGCGACCGCCACCCCGGCCCTGCGCGTGGAGCCGAATGCCACCAGGATGGCATTGGCCAGCTTCAACTCGTTGCCCGCCCGGCTGAAGAATTCATCGTCCTTGGGGTTGGCACCCGGCCAGCCGCCCTCGATGTAGTGAACCCCCAAATCGTCAAGCAATGAGGCGATGCGCAGCTTGTCGCCGACCGTCAGCGAGATGCCCTCCTGTTGGGAGCCGTCTCGCAAGGTGGTGTCGTAGATCTCAAGTTCCATGATCGGTTCCTCTGGAGCCAACAAAAAACCCTCCGCAGGGCGAAGGGTTGGGCGCACACTCTGCCGGCTAAGGGAGCCGGCGTGCGCGCCTACGGAATGATGATGCCGAGCGAGGTCATCACGGGGAGTTAAGCGGACCGAGCGGCCCTCGTCAACGGATTAGATATCTGTTTGAGTTCCGCTGGCGAGGTCCTATGGTTGAGCACCAGAGGTTCGTCGGCTGGCGAGTTGGGCAACTGCCCGGGGCAAAGTCGGTGCCAGCTACGAGCTACCAGGATGGTCCGAGCTACCAGGAGGGGCCATGCGGACTGGTGATGCTGCCCGGCACCACAGGTTGCTGCAGCTCTTCGAGCGAAA
>CAYUKI010000206.1:0-1212 GCA_964445235.1 uncultured Acidimicrobiia bacterium
TCGATGCCGAGGCGGTCGACATCAGCTCGCGGAGGCTGATCGCCAAGCTGCCGACCATGGTGGCGTGGTCGTACAAGTACCGGGCCCACCAGCCCTATGTCTATCCCCGCAACGACCTCGACTATGCATCGAACTTCCTCAACATGATGTTCTCGGTGCCGACCGAGGAGTACCTGGTCGACCCGGTGGTGGCGTCAGCTCTCAATGTGCTGCTCATCCTCCATGCCGACCACGGTCAGAACTGCTCGGCTACGGCGGTGCGACTGGTCGGCTCTGGTCACGCCAACATCTTCTCTTCGGTTTCGGCCGGCATCCACGCTCTGTCCGGACCTCTGCACGGTGGTGCCAACCAAGAAGTCGTCGAGATGCTTCAAGAGATCCACTCGGGGGGGGGAAGCCTGTCCAAATGGATCGATCGGGCCAAGGACAAGAACGATCCCTTCCGATTGATGGGCTTTGGGCACCGGATCTACAAGAATTTCGACCCCCGGGCGACCATCATCAAACAGAGGGCGGAGGAGGTGCTCAACAAGCTGGACATCAACGACCCCCTGCTCGAGATCGCCATGCAGCTCGAAGAAGTGGCCCTGAAGGACGACTACTTCATCGAGCGCAAGCTCTATCCCAACGTTGATTTCTATTCGGGCATCATCTACCGGGCCATGGGATTCCCCGTCGATACCTTCACCGTGCTCTTCGCACTCGGACGGCTGCCCGGCTGGATCGCCCAATGGCGGGAGCTAGCGGCCTCGGAAAGCACCAAGATCTTCCGCCCGCAACAGATCTACACCGGCCCCCAGATCCGCGACTATCTGCCGATCGAGAGGCGCTCCTAGCGCTCTGCGGCGCTGATCTGCTCCACGTACGGTTCCCCGAGCAAATCACCGGTGATGGCGTCGACCCGGACCAGGGCACGCTGGCGGGGAGGCTCGGCGGCGTCGTAGAGAATCACTTGCCACTCCGGACGTGAGCGCCACCCGCTGAAACCAACCGTGGCCGAAGCATGGCCGATCGGAAAGGAAACCTCCCCGGCGGAAACCCCGAGGGCCTCGGTCTCGGAAACCGCCAGGTGATGAGCGGCGGCCAGGTGCCATAGGCCGAGGGCCACCAGCAGACCGGCCATCACCCAGCGGCCGACCGGTTCGAGTAAGACGGCTACCAAGGCGGCGGCCACTAGGTAGATGAATCCGGCGGCGCGGCGGCGGGCCACGT
>CAYUKI010000206.1:1222-4618 GCA_964445235.1 uncultured Acidimicrobiia bacterium
CCGATACGGGCCGCCGGCGGCCGAATCCAGGTCCTCCGGCACTCCTTCGGCAGCTGCTACTTCGGGAGGAATTTCCATCACCGGGCACTCACAGCTGATCACCAGCTTGGGGACCCTGCGCCCTGCCTCGGGGCGACCCGCCCATCGATGGGGGGCGGGCTTCGGCCGTCAACTCGGCCAACGCCTCCTCAACGGGCACGCCGCGGTGCTCCCGCTCTTCGCCATACCGGCGGAGGCCGATAGTACCGTTTTCGACGTCCTGGTCCCCCACCACCGCCACCGCCGGATGCTTCTCCGAGAGCGCCCGGCGGATCTTCTCGCCGACTGTGTCGTCGGAGGGGTCGAGTTCTGCTCGTAGACCCATCCGGCGCATCTTCGCCACGACCTGGCGTCCGTATTCCTGGTGGCGATCGGCGACCGGTATCACCGCCACCTGCACAGGGGCCAACCAGAAAGGGAACGCCCCCGCATAGTGCTCGACGAGGACGCCGAAGAAACGTTCGAGGGAGCCGGCCTTGGCGCAGTGAATCATCACGGGGCGTTTCGCCAGGTTGTCGGAGCCTGCGTACTCGAGCTCGAAGTTGGCCGGCAGCGCGAAATCGACCTGGATGGTCCCCATCTGCCACCGACGGCCGATGGCGTCTTTGACGTGGATATCGATCTTGGGCCCGTAGAAAGCACCTCCTCCCGCCGCAACCCGGTACGTGATTTCCTTCCGCTGCAACGCCTGCTCGAGGGCCTGTTCGGCCACGTTCCAAAGCTCCATCTCGCCGACGTATTTCTCCGGGCGAGTGGACAGCTCCGCCTCGACCTCATCGAAACCGAAGTCTCGAAACCAGGTCATGACGAACTCGAGGTGGAGATCGAGTTCGCTGCCAAGTTGCTCGGGCGTCCCGAAGCTGTGGGAGTCGTCTTGGGTGAAACCGCGGGCGCGGAGGGTTCCGTGGAGGACACCCGACCGTTCCAGCCGGTACACCGAACCCAATTCCGACAGGCGAATGGGGAGGTCTCGGTATGACCGGCTCCGACTCTTGTAGATCAGAACGTGGAAAGGACAGTTCATGGGCTTGACGCGGTATTCCTGGCCGTCGTCGACCTCCATTCCCGGGTACATGCTCTCGGCGTAGTAGTCGAGGTGTCCTGAGGTCCGCCACAGATCGGACTTGGCGATGTGCGGTGAAAATACGAATTCGAAGCCGAAGCGTTCATGCAAAGCCCGGCTGTGGTCCTCGATCTGCTTGCGCACCATTCCACCTTTGGGATGCCAGACGATCAGTCCGGCCCCCAAGTCGCGAGGGAAAGAGAACAGATCGAGCTCTGGGCCGAGTTTGCGATGGTCACGCCGTTCGGCTTCCTCCAGACGGTGCAGGTATTCCTCGAGGGCCTTGCGACTCTCCCAAGCCGTTCCATAGATCCTCTGCAGCTGGGCATTCTTCTCGTCACCCCGCCAGTAGGCGCCGGCGGGCCTGAGCAACTTGACGGCTTTGATGCGCCCGGTCCTAGGCAGGTGGGGTCCCCGACAGAGGTCGACGAACCCGTCGTTCCGGTAGATCGTGATCACCTCTTGGCCCGCCACCTCGGAGTCGTCGACCCGCTCGATGATCTCCCGCTTGAACGGTTGGTCGGCGAACAGGGCCAGCCCCTCGGCACGGGTCATCTCCTCGCGCTGGAATGGCTGATCGGCGGCAATGATCTCGGCCATCCGCTCTTCGACACGTTGGAGGTCGTCGGGTGTGAACGAACGACCAACCTCGAAGTCGTAGTAAAAGCCGTCCTGGATGGCGGGACCAATGGCGAAGCGGGCACCCTCAAAAAGACTTAGCACGGCTTGGGCGAGCACATGGGCGGCGGAGTGGCGGATCACTGCCCGACCCTCTTCGCTGGTCTCGGTGATGACCTCGAAGCGACCGCCGCCGGGCAAGGGCCGAGACAGGTCGAGCAGCACCCCGTCGACCCGAACGGCCACCGCCGCCTGCCCCAACCGCTTTCCGATGCTGTTGGCGACCTCGGCACCGGTGACACCATCGGGATGCGACACGAAGGTGCCGTCTGGGTACTGGAGCGAAATCGACACGGTCCCTCTTGTTAGCCTTGAGGCTCGACAGGGTACCGGTCCCAGTGACCACGCCGCGGTCGTTGGGCGCCGGCACCGGACACTGTCTTGTTGGATGTCACGTTACGGAGGAACCGCTTGGACGCACGACAGCTGGTGGCGACAATCGCACCTGGCGCCAATGTGCGTGAGGTGGCCTCGGGAGACAACAAGATCTTCCGAATCATCGAGGACGACGGCAGCTCGTCTGTGATCAAGGTGTATGCATCCGCCTCCCGGGAAAGGCGCGAGCGCCACGCCCTCGAGGCGCTGGTCGGTACCCACGGAGTTCCCGCCATCCTCGACCGGGGCACCGACGACGACACTCCCTGGATCAGGATGGTGGACGGCGGAACCTGGACGCTCGCCACGCTACCGGAGAACCATCAGCTCGCCAGGAGGGCGGGCGCCATCCTGCGAGCGGTCCACGACACCGCCGGTACCGCCATCTCCAACCTCGAAGGAGGCATGGACGGCGACTGGGTGGGCTCCTACTACTTCTCCACACTGCGCCGGTTGGAGCGGTACCGACGCCGCCTGCTGCTCTCACCCGACCTGCTTCGCCGTGCTCTGACCTCCCCACCACCTCGGGGTGGAAACCCTCGCCCGGGCCACACCAACCCACGTCCGGGCAAGTTCGCCGTCAACGACGCCGGTGACGTCATGTTGCTCGACTGGGAGTGGGGCACTCTCGCCCCTCCTGAGTGGGATCTGAGCCTGGCGCTGTGGCGCATGAAGATCGAGGTGACGCCAGCGGCCGCCGACGCCCTTCACGCCGGATACGGTGCGACTCTCCCCGATGACCGTCTGCGCCCTTGGATCGCCTTCCATACAGCTCGGTGGATGCTCGACGCCGCCGAACGACGCGACGGCCGGCTCGGCGATCTCGAATACCTAAGGGACGAGCTGGAGGCCGCTCTCGCCCACTCCTGATCGGCAGTCCTGGCCTGCAATCCTGATCGGCAATTGGCCCGTCGGGGAGGCACTGCCATTGATCTGGCCGGTCCGAGGCGGCGGAGAACGCGAAATCCGCGACTAAGGGCCTGGGGGGGGTTAACTTTTCCTCCGACAAGGAGGAAACGCTGCTCGAAGTGCTCGCACTGGCCTCGGCTACCACCGGTTTGGTGTTGTTCTCGCGTCGTCCGAGCGCCGGTCAGGGCTCGTCGGCGGCGATCGAGGAGGTCGGCGCAGAGGACCTGCCCTGCCCGTGGTGCCTCGCTCCCACACAGGCCGAGGATATCCGCTGTCCGAGCTGCGGAAGGCGATTCGGCTAGAGGCTCGAGCTCGGCTCCACGTCCACCCGA
>CAYUKI010000207.1:0-4613 GCA_964445235.1 uncultured Acidimicrobiia bacterium
GCACGAGCAGGCGGAGGCCTTCTTGACATCGAGGGCCAAGGCATCCAGCGCCAGGAGTACCAATAACACCGCTCGAACCCGCATCCTTCCTAAGACGCTACCGGGCCGGCGGCGGTTCCCTGCCCACTATGCTTCGGCCTGGGATGGGGTTTCGGAAAACCTCCTTCGTTATCGTCGGAGGCATGCCCAACCAAGGAGGTAAGAATGGGCAATCCGCAGGGCGTCTTCGGATGGGTGGACCTCGGAACCACCGACCAGCAGGCCGCCAAGAAGTTCTACGGGTCGTTGTTCGGATGGAAGTACAACGATCAAGATCTGCCCCAGGGCGGGTCCTATTCGATGGCACATCGAGACGGCAAGCAGATTGCCGGAATCGGCACCGCCCAGGAAGGCATGCCCCCGGTGTGGAGTTCCTACATCATGGTCGACAGCGTTGACAAGGCCGCCGACCAGGTGACCGGTTTGGGCGGCAAGGTGCTGATGCCGCCGATCGATGTGCTGGACTCCGGTCGAATGGCCTTCATCTCCGATCCGACCGGCGCCGCGGTGGGGCTCTGGCAGGCCGCCAAGCATGGAGGAGCCGACTTGTTCAATGAACCGGGAACAATGACCTGGAACGAGCTCGCCACGCGGGGAGTCGACAAGGCTCTGCCTTTCTATCAGGAGCTGTTGGGGTGGAGTTGGAAGGCGATGGAGGGTTCCCCGACCCCCTATCACATGGCCAACCTCGCAGAGCGGCCGGTCGCCGGAGCAATGGAGATGAACGAAGTGTGGCCGGTGGATGTTCCACCTCACTGGGACGTCTACTTCTCGGTCGAGGACGCCCACAAGTCGGTCGCCAAGGTCGAAAAACTGGGCGGGAAGAACCTGGCCGGGCCGATTGACGTACCCACGGTGGGAAGGATCTACATGATCGCCGACCCCCAGGGGGCGTCCCTTTACATCATGACTCCGGAGCCTCGGAGCTGACGCCAAAGTCGCTGCGTGAGTAGGGAGCCGGCTCGAGAAGAGCCGGCTCCCCTTCGTTGTCGACCTTCATGGCCCACCCGTCACCCAGTTTGCAGCAGCTCCTGGTGCCCTAGAGTGACACCGGCGGGGGGGATCGAAAGGGAGGAACCATGCCGAAGAGACTCGTGATCCTGGGCGTCCTAGCGCTGTTCATCCTGGTGGCGGTGCCGGCCTGGGCAATCTCCAACGGCGTCCCCGATGAGGGTGAGCACCCCCAGGTCGGGCAGCTCTTCTTCTACGTTCCCGACGCCGTCGACCCACGCTTCGACGACCCGGGATCCTGGTTCAACTGCTCGGGCACGTTGTTGACATCGACCCTGGTGCTGACCGCCGGTCATTGCGCCTTCGGCGTGGGTGCCGACGGAACCTCCACTACTACAGGGGGGGGGTCTGGGAACGGTGGAAACGACGTGTGGCTCAGCTTCAGCGAGGTGCCCGACTATGACGGGGTGCCTCTGAGCGCCAATTACGACCGCGACGAGAACGATCAGCGCTATGTCGACCGGGTCGCCTGGCTAACCGGCAACGCCGACTGGGTCCAGGGCACTGCCCACGCCCACCCGGAATACGACGACAACGCTTTCTTCCTCCACGACCTGGGCATTATCGAACTGAGCGAGCCAGTGACCGTGTCCGAATACGGTGAGGTGCCTGCACTCGGCTATCTCGACACGCTGGTCAAGTCGGCCAAGTCTCAAGCCCGCTTCACGCCGGTCGGTTACGGCCTCGAGCGCCTACTACCCATCGCCGCGGAGGGCGGCGATATCCGTATGCGGGCTGATGCCAAGCTCAACAATCTGGTGAGCGGCGGAGGCGTCTATGCCCTCTTCTCCAACAACAACGGAGCGGTGCATCAGGGCGGGACCTGCCCGGGTGACTCGGGCGGGCCGATCTTCCTTGAGGGCACCAACGAGATCGTGGCCGTCAACTCTTTCGGCATTGCTCCCACCTGCCCCTCCGGCATCGACGGCGGGTACCGGGTGGACCAAACCGACGATCTGGATTGGCTGGCAACCTGGTTGAGCTGAGGCCGACCGCTCGTCAGCGAAATAGGTCTTCGGACGGCGGCCGCACCAGATCGGTGGCTCGACCCTCGCCCTTCGGATAGGCGTAGCCCCTGACGATGGCCACCGGCACGGCCCACGACTTCCCCATCACGAGGTCGGCGGCGGCGGCGATCTCGTCGGCCACCGCTACCTCCGTGACTTCGAGGATCCGTCCAAGGTGGTCCGGTTGGCCTCGCTTGTCGTCGATGGCCAGCATTCCCGCGACACCGATGGCCACGTCGGTGAGCCCCCGCCGCCACGCCCGGCCGAAGGTGTCTGTGATCACGACCGCCAACTCTCGACCCGTCAGCCTCTGCAGACGGACGCGCAACCCGTGGGCGGAGGCGTCCGGATCATGGGGAAGGAGCACGACCTCGCCGCTGGCGACGTTGGACCGGTCGACTCCGGCGTTGGCACAGACAAAGCCGTGTCTCGTCTCCGAGATGACGAGGTCGCCGCGTCGCCTCAACACCGCTAACGACTCCTCTTCGATGATTCTCCGGTGCGACGACTCGTCGGCAGGGTCGAGCACCCGTAGGGCCCCTTCGGCTTTGGAGATCACCTTCGAGGTCACTACCACCACGTCGCCATCCTCGAAGTCGATCGCCGATGCGGTCGCAGCCCCCACGATCATGCCCGCCAGATCGTCGCCGGGCATGATCTCGCCGATGTTCTCAACGGGAACGATCGATACGGTCACAGCAACCCGATCACGAACTCGCCCAACCGAAGGGCGGCTTCCGCCGAGGAGATCCGGGTCGGCACGGCTTGGATCGATCGAACAAGACCGGCCAAGGTGTTGGCCTCTTCGGCATCGCCGACGTCGATAACGAAGTCCGTGATCAGGCCACCATAGGCCTCGATCACTCCTCGGTTGCCGGAGGCGTAGCCGAAGCCGGCGAGGACTCGGTCGGCCGGCCCTTTCAAGGCCCGACCTGCGAACAACGGACTAACGGCCAGCACCCGCCCGGCGGCTTCCATGGCTTCAGCCAATTCGGGAATGGCCAGGATGGGCCAGATCGACAAGACCGGGTTGGATGGGCCGATTATCACGGCGTCGGTCGCGGCCAGAGCCTCCAACACTCCGAGGGCAGGAGAGCTTTCGCTCGCACCCACAAAACGAATGTCCAACACGTCGTCGGCGTGGCGGCGGAGAACGAAGTAATCCTGGAAGGTTCGCCAACCACCTGCGGTCAACAATTGAGTACGCAGATTGTCATCCGTGGCAGGCAACACCCGGGCCGCCAGACCAAAGGATCTTGCAACGGCCTCGGTGATCCGGCTGAGAGGCCACCCCTCGGCCAGCTTGGCAGTGCGGAACAGGTTGGTGGCGAGGTCGGCGTCACCGAGCCGGAAGCTGGTGTCGACTTCGAACCCGGCCAGGTGGTGCATCACACGAAAACGGTCGTGGCTTCGTCCCCAACCCTCCGGCCCTTCGACCCCGGCCAACGTGTAGACGACGGTGTCGAGGTCGGGTGAGATATTCAGTCCATAAACCTGCTCGTCGTCTCCGACGTTCACGATCACGGTGAGGTCCACGCCGGGCACAGCAGCAAGGCCGCGAGCCAATCGCGCCCCTCCGACTCCTCCCGAGAGCATGGTCACACGCACGGTTGAACGGCGGAATTATCGCCGACAGCGGCTGCTTCCGGGTGAACGCAGGACCCCCATCATCGTCCCCCCGATTGGCAGAATTCGCGCCCTTCGGTCCAGAATGCCGGCTTGATGTTCGCCTCCGAGCATTCGAGCGGCGACAGCCGTAGTGCTTCCGCCGGAGGTGCCAGCGTCCCCACCGGCGACCCAGTGGCGACCTCACGGGTGGTCGCCGCCATACTGGCGGTGGGCAGTGCGGAGTTGGCGGACAGCCTGGCCGCCGTGGCCGCCCAGGATCACCCTGTCGTCGCGATCGTCGTGATCGGGAGGGTCGAGGCCGTCCCCCCCGAGGTTGCCGTTCATGCCACGGTCGGCGACCTCGTGACCCATATCGCTGGTGACGTGACCCACGTCTGGCTGCTCCATAGTGATTCTCGACCCCGCCGTGACGCCCTCAAGGCGCTCGTTCATGAGATCGAACGTAATCACGCTTCGATGGCCGGCTCGAAGGTGCTGGTCGCCGACCGGCCGGAAGTTCTCGAATCGATCGGGTCCGCCACCGATGTCTTCGGCGTTCCCTACTCCGGCCTCGAGGAAGGGGAGGTCGATCACGAGCAATACGACGTGGTTCGTGACGTGGCGTATGTGTCGGGGGTATCGATCCTGCTACGCCGAGACCTCCTCAGGGGGTTGGGAGGTCCCGACCCTCTGCTACCACCGGAAGCGGCCGGTCTCGATCTGTCACAGCGCGCTCGGGTGGCCGGAGGTCGAGTAGTGGTGGTGCCTTCGTCGGAGGTTCTGCACTCCCAGGATTGCGAACACCACGTTCCGGGGTGGCGCGAACGCGCCGGCCGCCTGCGGGCGGTGCTCAAGGCCTACCGGCCGATCACGCTGGCCTGGATGGCTCCATTGGCGTTTCTGACGGGCCTCGTGGAGGGGTTGGGCCGGTTGTTGCTCGGTTCGCCG
>CAYUKI010000208.1:0-3373 GCA_964445235.1 uncultured Acidimicrobiia bacterium
GAATCGAGGACCTCCCGGGCAACGATGTCGGCGATGGCAGTGGACACGGTCAATTCAACCTAGCGTTTCGAGAGCCGGGGACCGGGAATTCGTGCTGGGGAGACGGGAAGCCGGCAGCGGTTCAACTGCGGCTCGAGGTGCGCTTGGCCGCTTCCCAACGATCTTCAAGCTCCGCCACGGTGAGCCCATGAAGCGGCCCGGCCGCCTCCATGGAGCGGAACCGGGCAATGAAACGCTCGATGCCGGCGGCCAGGGCCAGTTCGGGGTCGATCTCGAGGTGGCGAGCGAGGTTCACCACCGAGAACAACAGGTCGCCCAGCTCATGAGCGGCTGAGCTCCGGTCGGGAAGCGCCACCTCCAATTCGGCGATCTCTTCTTGGACCTTGTCGAAGACGGCGGCGGCCGACGTCCAGTCGAAACCGACCGATGCGGCCCGCCTCTGGATCTTGGCGGCCCGATGCAGTCCGGGCATCCCGGTGGGCACTCCGTCCATCAAGGAGGCCGCCGACCCTCGTTCCTGCTCTTTGATCGCCTCCCAATTGGCCTTGACCTCTTCGGCCGAGTTTGCCACGACATCTGCAAAGACATGCGGGTGACGTCGTACCAGCTTCTGGCGGAGATTCTCAGCGATGTCATCGACGGTGAAAGCACCGTGTTCGGCTGCGATGTTGGCATGGAACAGCACCTGTAGGAGCACGTCGCCCAGCTCGTCTTCCACCTCGGCGTAGCTGGCCCAATCCGGAGCCCCCTCCACGGGGAGGGCGGCGATGGCGGCGGCCAGCTCGTGGGATTCCTCGAGGAGGTTCTTCACCAGGGATTGGTGAGTCTGCTGACGGTCCCACGGACATTCCGCTCGCAACCGCGCCATGGTGTGCACGGCGCCGATCAGCCCGCCAGGCCGGGGGTGGACGAACAAGCTCGTTCGCCAACCTGCCCAGGTCACGTCGACCTCCTCGAGCGCCACCCGATGAACCTCCCCCCCCCGGCTCCCAACCTCGACCAACACCGCTACCTCCGTCTCGTCCGGTACGACTCGTCCAAGGCGGCTGGTCACGTCCGCCAGAACAAGAGGCGTGTCGAGGTGGGCGATCAGCGTGGGCTTGTCGAGCGCCAGGGGATCGGGCAGCTCGTGGCCGTTGAGGACCTGGAATCCGTCCCTGAGCGGGTCGATGCCGAGCACCAACAGAGCTGCGTCGATAAAGGACTCGGCCGGTCGCACCTCCACCGGAAGGCCACGCCGCGCCCCCTCCCTCTGGATCAACGAGACGGCGAACTCCCCCACCAATGGGCTGCCGGGAACCGCGTAGACGACCGGAGCCGCCTCCACCACTCGCTCGGCGATGGCATCGTAAACCTCGCTGAACGTCTCGGCTCGTTCGTAGAGGTCGTCGCAGGTTTCCACATCCCGCCGGCGGGCCAACTGCTCGGCTGCTGGGTGATGCAGGGTGCGAACGATCACTCGGTTGGCGGGGTCGGCGAGGAGAGACTGTGTGTCGGGGGGGATCCGGTCGAAATCACCGGGACCCAGTCCGACCACCGTCACTCCGCCGGCAGAACTTGGGGTACCGGCTCTAGAACCCATGTTCCGAAACTCGGATCAATATCGATCTTCGCCGCCTTTATCACCCCATCGAACCAGTCGAAGAATTTGGTGGCCTGCTCTTGGGCTCTGGCCTGGTCGAGGGTGGCCCGGAGGGTCGGCTCGGCTTCCTCGAACACTCGCTCCTGTCGGTCGAGCACGACAATGACATGGAAACCGAATTCGGTCTCGACCGGACCGACCACCTCGTCGAGGTCGGCCGCCACAATGGCGGTGGCGAACGGCTCCACGAACAAGGAAGCTGGGTTGCAACCTAGGTCACCACCGGTGTCGGCCGCAGTCGGGTCGGTCGAGAACTCGACGGCGAGTTCGGCAAAGTCGGAGCCGTGGGAGAGCATGCTGATGATCTCGGTGGCTTCGTCGGCGGTGGCACTGAGAATGTGCTTCGAACAAACGGTGAACTGTTCACCGGGCGATTTGTCAAACGCGTCGCGAACCTCGTCGTCGGTGATCTCTGGTAGCAGTCGTGCTTCGACGGCCTCCCGAAGGACTTGCTGGGAGGCGGCCCGCCGCACTCGGGCATCGGTGATTCCTTGGTCGGTCAGAAACTGTTCATAGGTTGTGCCGTTTCCGGCCACCACCTGGCTTACCAGTTCCTGGTATCGGGCCTCGGCATCGGATTCGACCACGGTAAACCCATATTCAGTCTGGGCGGCTTTCGTGAGCAGATGCTCGAAGATGGAGTCGCGGATGTCGTTGGCGTAGTCCGCCTTCGACACCACTTCGGCCGAGCGAAGCTCGTCGACGAGCGTCTTCGTGATGTCGGCGTCGTTGACGGTGGCCACAACGGCGTTGCCGCTACCACAGCCGGCCAGTGCCAGAGCAATGACGGAAAGGAGAATTCGGGTTTTCACAAGTATCTTTCAGAGTTGGGGATCCGGGCAATGCTAAACCCCTTCGCACCGAGAAGTCCCACCTCGACGATCGACTCCGGCCCAGTCAAACCGGCCACATCTTGGCGAGGAAGTTCAAGAGCCCGGCGACCGGTTCGCCGGGGGCCGGCACGAAGAGCACCCCCTCGGCGCCACGCAACACGGCTTTGGGAGCGAGCCGCTGCAGTCGCACCTCTTGCGATGTGCTGAGATTGACCGGGGCAAGGCGGATCTCGCCCTTCAGCTTCACGACCTCATTGATACCAACTCGCAGTGCTTCCACCCGGAGGCGGGCGATGTCGATCAGGGAACGGGCAGCATCGGGGGGGGGGCCGTAGCGATCCTCCCACTCTGCCAACACATCGTCGACGGTCTCCTGGCTGGTGGCGAGGGCCAGGCGGCGGTAGGCCTCCAATCGCTGCTCCTGATCGCCGACGTACCGCTCGGGAAGGTGGGCGTCAACGGGTAGCTCGATGCGCACTTCTTTGACCTCCTCGGCCGCCGCCTCGTGGCCTTCCAGACGGCCGACCGCCTCGGCCACGAGCTGGGTATAGAGATCGAACCCCACCGCCGAGATGTGGCCGGATTGCACCTCCCCCAAGATCGAGCCCGCCCCCCGGATCTCGAGATCCTTCAGGGCGAGTTGGAAACCGGCGCCTAGGTCAGTTGCCTCGCCGATCGCCTCGAGGCGGTGATGCGCCTCTTCCGTAAGTGTCTGATCGGGGGGATGAAAGAGGTAGGCGTAGGCCCGCTGGCTGGACCGGCCGACCCGCCCTCGCAGTTGGTAGAGCTGAGCCAGCCCCAACAGGTCGGCCCGCTCGACGATCAAGGTGTTCACCTGGGGCAGGTCGAGCCCGGACTCGATGATGGTGGTCGCCACCATCACGTCGTGCCGGCGGCT
>CAYUKI010000208.1:3383-4586 GCA_964445235.1 uncultured Acidimicrobiia bacterium
CAGTAATCCAGCATGACCTGTTCGAGCTGGCCCTCAGACATCTGCCCATGCGCCACAACGTAACGGGCGTCGGGTACCAGGGACCGCAGGCGAGCTACCGCCCGCTCGATCGACTGGACTCGATTGTGAACATAGAAGACCTGGCCTTCGCGGAGCAGCTCGCGACGGATGGCGGCGGAGACGCTCTGCTCGTCGTAAGGGCCGACGTAGGTGAGGATGGGGTGGCGGTCCTCTGGGGGGGTGCGGATGTGGCTGACCTCGCGGATCCCGGTGAGCGCCATCTCGAGAGTCCGGGGGATGGGGGTGGCGGTCAAGGTCACCACGTCGACTCCGACGCGGAGGCGTTTGATTTGATCCTTGGCGTTGACGCCGAATCGCTGCTCCTCGTCGACGACCAAGAGGCCGAGGTTCTTCCACGAGATATCCTCCGACAACAGCCGATGGGTGCCGATCACCACGTCCACCTCTCCGGTGGCGATGGCCGCTACAACTTTCTGCTGCTGGCGCGGAGTGAGAAAGCGCGACAACATCTCGACCCGGATCGGATAGGGAGCGAAGCGTTCCGAGAAGGTTTGCTGATGCTGCTGGGCGAGAAGCGTGGTGGGACACAACACCGCCACCTGTCTGCCCCCGGTCACCGCCTTGAAGGCGGCGCGGATGGCCACCTCGGTCTTCCCGTAGCCGACGTCGCCGAAGACCAGACGGTCCATCGGTTGGGGGGATTCCATGTCCACTTTGACCTCGCCGATGGTGCGGAGCTGATCGGGGGTCTCTTCGAAGGGAAAGGCGGCCTCCATCTCCCGCTGCCAGGGCTGATCGGGCCCGAAGGCGTAGCCCTGGGCGGCGGCCCGGGCTCGGTGCAGACGGACCACCTGCTCGGCCACCGCGGCCACGGCCTTTCGCACCCGGTCTTTGGTGGCCGACCAATCCGCCCCCCCCATCCGTGACAAACGGGGAGTCTCTCCGCCGGTGTACCTCTTCACGGCGGCGAGCTGGTCGGTTGGCACGTAGAGGCGGTCTAGGCCGGCGTAGGAGATGATCAGGTAGTCGCGCTCGACCCCGGCAATCGTCTTCGTCACCAGCCCTTCAAATCGGCCGATGCCGTGGCGGTGATGGACGACGTAGTCACCGGTGGCGAGATCCCGATAAACGGCGGCGGCGATCTCTCGGGCCCGCCGGGAGACCCGCCGGTGGGCGCGTCGC
>CAYUKI010000209.1:0-4569 GCA_964445235.1 uncultured Acidimicrobiia bacterium
GCGCCCGGCCAGCAGGGGGCCAAAGGCTGCGGCTACCGAGGCCATCCCCACGGCCGCAGGTTCGGCCATGGTGAACACTCCCTCCACCAGCGTCGACGGCTCCCACAACGCCGCCGCTCCCACCCATTGATGACGCACTCCGACGGCATCCACCACCGCCGTGGCCCGTTGTCCGGCACCGCTCACCTCTACTGACAACAGCGGCCGGAAGCACTCGAGGCCTGTCTCGATTGCCAGGACGGTGGCGTAGCCGAGGAGGGTGGGCTCCTCCGTTAGGGCCAAAGCGTTGTTGGTACCTGCGCTGACCGCCACCAGCGGGGCTTCCGGCCAACCCTCAACCACCGCCCGCACCGTTCCGTCTCCCCCGACCACCACTACCGCGGCGGCGCCAGCCTGGGCGAGCAGGCGGGCGGCCTGTGCGCTGTCGTCCTCGGTGTGGGTGGGACGCAGAGGCAGGAATTCGAGAGGGGGACGCGCCCGACCAGCCACCCGGGCCGCCCGGCGTACCAGTCCAGCCCCGTCGTCCAGGGCCAGCACCTCCAGCGGAGCCCCCGCCGATAACCCGGTCAGGATCCGGGCGACGATGTTGACCTTCTCGGCGGAGTCGACCACCCGGGCTAATCCCACCAGCCGACGGATGTCCTTGGAGGAGACCGGGTTGACCACCAGACCGACGATCACCACGTCGAGGGTACTTGCGCGAGACCTGTGGCGACCCCCGGTCGACGGCACCGTCCAACCTGCTTCTCATCGACCACCAGCGCCACCGCGACGGGAATGCCTTCCGCCGCCAGAAACCGCTGATGGTCGATTACGTTCGCCCCCTTCAAGACCGTCGGTAGGGCTTCAGATAAGCGCCCGGGTAGGGAACGTGGCGGCCGGACAAGGCCAGAGCGGCGATCACCACCAGGTAGGGCAGGGCCAACAACAACTCGAAGGGGATGGCCGGAAACCCCGACAGGATCCGCAACCGCAACTGGAGGGCGTAGACGAAGGCGAACAACAGCGCCCCCAGCACCCCTCGCCATACCCGCCATCGCCCGAAGATCACCAGGGCGATGCAAACCCATCCCCGTCCGGCGATGATGTCGAGGGTGAAGCTTCCCAGCGCCGCCAACGTGAAGTAGGCCCCACCCACCGCCATCGAGGCACCGCCGATCATGAGCGCCGCATAGCGGGTCCGAGCTACGCCCACCCCGGCGGCGTCGGCCGCCTCGGGGTTCTCCCCCACCGCTCGTAAACCCAGCCCAAAGTGGGTCTTTGCCAGCACCCACCAGGCCAGCGGGGCTATCACCAGAAAGGCAACATAGGTCAGTCCGTACTGGCTGAAGAGGTTGTCGGGACCGAACGGCTCCCAGGTCGGGTAGGGCTCTATCCTCCGAAGACCTTCGGCGCTTCCGAAGGCCAACCGGTTGACGTACTCAGAGATCCCGATCAGCCCGAGCGTGGTGCCGATCCCGGCCACGTGCTGGTTGGTCCCAATCGTCACGGTGAGAAGACCCATCAGAGCCCCCGCCCCTAGCCCCACCACCACCGCCGCCAGCAGACCCAACCAGAGAACACCCGTGGTGGCAGCCGCGGCGAAACCGAAGAAGGCCCCCGCGTACATGGTGCCCTCGATGCCGAGGTTGAGGATGCCGGCCCGCTCGCTATAGGTCTCCCCGATCGTCCCGTACACCAGCGGCGTAGCGTTGCGGAGCGTCGCGGCCAAGATCTCGAGAACGAAGCTCACAATCCGGCTCCTGCCACCGCCACTGCCCGCGGCCGCCTGCGCCGCCCGTATCGGTTGACCGCCAGCATGGCCACCGTCACCAACAGCACCGCCGCCTGGACGATGTCCCCCGCCTGGGAAGGAATACCCAACGCCCGCCCAGCCGAGCTGGCGCCGACGGTGAGGTCGCCCAACAGCAGCGCCACCAGCGCTACCCCGCCCATGGTCAGACCTCCCAGGGTGGCGACGACGATCCCCGTGTAGCCGAACCCGGCCGAGAGACCCCCGGTCAAGCGGTACTGGATGCCGGCCACTTCGCCGGCTCCACCCAACCCGGCGATCGCCCCACTGATGAGGGCGGCGGCGATCAAAGTGCGAGCCACGTCGATCCCGGCGAAGCGGGCGGCGTCGGGTCCGAGGCCCACCGCCCGCAACTTGACCCCCGCGGGGGTGCGGGTCAAGACGAAGCCGGTCACCGCCAGCACCGCCAGCCCGATCAAGAAACCGGCGTGAAGCCGGGAGCTGGCCACGACGGCCGGCAGCTCGGCGGAGACGGCGATGCGAGGGGATTCGGGGAAGCGGGTGACCGGGTCTCGCCAGGGCCCGTTGAGAAGTCCCTCCACCAGAAGGAGTGCCACCGGATTGAGGAGGAGAGTGGTGACCACCTCGTCGATATGAAAACGCACCCGCAGCAACGCCGGCAGCAACCCCCAAGCAGCACCTGCCAGCACGCCCCCCCCCAACACCAACAGCACGGCCAACGGCGGAGCCAAGTTGCTCACCCGGGCTCCAATGCCGGCGGCGGCGACCGCCCCCAACAGCAGCTGTCCTTCGGCGCCGATGTTCCAGTACCCGGCCCGAAAGGCCAGTGCCACTGCCGCGCCGGTGAAGAGCAGCGGAATCGAGGCCACCGCCACCTCCAGCAACCCAAAACGCGAGGTGAGCGGGACGATCAGGAACTGGGCGTAGGCGGCCAAGGGGTTGACGCCGGCCATGAGCAGGAAAGGGACCGTCACCAGAAAGGTGAGCACCAAAACACCCCCCCCCACCCAGATTCGCCGTCTCCAGCCGGTCAAGCGGCGGTACCCCGCGCCATCAACAGTCCTAGTTGCTCGGGATCGGCCGACGCGGCCGCAAGGTCCCCGACCACCCTCCCTTCGAAGAAGACCAAGACCCGATCGGCCAGCATCAACAGCTCGTCGAGATCCTCCGAGATGAGCACGATCCCTGCCCCTCGGGCAGCCTGGGCCACCAACTCCCCCCGCACGTAATCGGTCGCTCCAACGTCGAGGCCCCGGGTGGGTTGGGAGACCACCAGCACCGCCGGGCCCCGGGATAGCACCCGAGCCAGGATCACTTTCTGAAGGTTTCCCCCCGACAGGGTCCGGACCGGGTCGTCGGGCCGGGCGAGTATCCCAAATCGCTCGATCAGTTCCTCGGCATTGGCGCGGATGCGAGCTTCATCGAGAAGCGGTCCCCGCCGGAACTCGTCGAGGTGCTCGAGCACCAGGTTGTAGGCGACGCTGAGGTCGAGCACCACCGCGGCGTGGCGGTCCTCGGCGATCCGCCCCACCCCGACCGCCATCATTTGGCGGGGACCGAGTCCGGCTACCGACCGGCCGGCCACCTCGACCGATCCGGCGGTGGGGCGGCGCATCCCCGACAAGACCTCGGCCAACTCGGTCTGTCCATTGCCCGACACTCCCGCCACGCCGAGGATCTCCCCAGACGCCACCGAGAAGGAGACGCCCCGCAGAGCGGGCAGACCCTGACGACCCCTGGCGTCGAGACCTACCACCTCCAACACGGCCGGTCCGGGCGACCCGCGGGGACGCTCGGCGGCCTGAGCCGGCCGGCCGACCATCAAGGTCGCCAGCTCTCGTTCGTCGGTGCGGGCGGTCTGCACCGTCCCCACCACCCGTCCCCGCCGCAGCACCGTCACCCGCTGGGTGATGGCCAGCACTTCGGAGAGCTTGTGGCTGATGAACGCCACCGCCATACCATCGGCGGTCAACCGCCGCAAGGTTTCGAAGAGAGCCTTGACCTCCTGCGGGACTAGCACCGCGGTGGGCTCGTCGAGGATCAGAACCCGGCAGTCGCCCGCCAACGCCTTGAGGATCTCCACTCGTTGCTGCTCGCCCACCGACAAGTCGGCCACCGCCGCCTCAGGGCGCACCCGAATGCCGAAGCGGTCGGCCGCCTCTTCCACACGGCGACGGGCCGCCTTCAGGTCGATCGTCAACCCTTCCGGCCGTCCCAGCAACAGGTTCTCGGAGACGGTCATAGGCGTCACCAGCGCAAAGTGCTGAGTGACCATTCCGATGCCAGCAGCGATGGCGTCTCGGGGCGAACGGATCGCGAGCGCCCGACCGTCGACCAGCACCTGGCCGGCGTCGGGGCTGGTGAGGCCATAGAGGATCCTCATCAACGTGGTCTTCCCGGCCCCGTTCTCACCCAGCACCCCGTGCACCTCACCTGCCGCCAGGGTGAGGTCGATGGCGTCGTTGGCGACCAGACCGCCGAATCGCTTGGTGATGCCGCGCAACTCGACCAGACCAGCCGGACCTCCGCCCGACTCCTGCACCTATTGCACCGTCTGGTAAATAATCGTGGGGTCTCGTCGGGCCACGACGCCCCTGGCGGCGTCCTCCTCCTCGACGCAGCGCATGGGCTGCGCCTTCGTCGTGCGTCCTGGCCAGGAACGCCGTGGCCTCGCCGATACCCTCACGCTATTTCCCAGACAGAGCACTAGGTCAGGGCCCCGGTGTCGACACTAGCGAGGGAACCCCCCCGCGAGACACCGGGGGCCTAGTCAGTTGGGTATGTCTCTTGACGGCATCACGGCGAGTGGTACAACT
>CAYUKI010000210.1:0-4553 GCA_964445235.1 uncultured Acidimicrobiia bacterium
GAACTGATCGGCCAGCACGATCATCTCACCATCACCCGGCCGGTCGAGGTCCGCAAGCTGGTCGATCGGCTCCTGGACAAAAAGGGCAACAAGGTCCTCGCGCAGTATCGATCGGCGTACTTGGATTGGTCTCGGTTAATCGAAGATCAGGAGCGCTTCGGCGGCGACCGGCGGGCCCTCGAACGGGAGCTCGACCTGGTCACCTACCAGGCGGCCGAGATCGCGAATGCTCGGTTGCAGCCGGGCGACGACGTCGAGTTGGAGGGCCTACTGCGACGGCTTCGCCACGCCGACGAGTTGAAGACCCGATTTTCTTCCTCATTGGAGGCCACCGACAACGGGCGGGACCAAATCGGGATGGCCATCGACGAGCTGCGACGAGCCGCCCGCCTCGAACCCGGCTTCGCCGGCTTGGTCGAGGATGCCGAGCGGGCCACGGCGGAGTTGGAAGAGCTGAGCCGGCGGTTACGCACGGAGGCAGATGGCCTGGTTGTCGACCCCGCCGCCGTCGGCGAGGCCGAGAACCGCCTAGCGGCGATGACCGACCTCCGGCGCAAATACGGGGCGACCCTCGAAGACGTCTTGGCCTTCGGCAAGCAGGCGGCGGCTCGGCGAGTCGATCTCGAGGAGATCCTCTCGCGCACGGCCGGGCTCGAGGTTGCCCTGATCGAGGCGAGAACCGTGCTCGAGCAAGCCGGCGCGGCCCTGTTGGCGGCGCGGCGGGCCGCTGCGCTGAGATTGACGGTCGCTGCCATCAAACATCTGAACGAGCTCGGCTTCTCCCAGCCTGCGCTCGAGGTCAACATCGAATCCGCCGAGCCATCGGCCGGCGGCGCCGATCGGATGGCGTTGTGCTTTGCCTCCGATCACCGCCTAGCGCTCGGCGAGGTGAGCAAGGTGGCCTCCGGCGGCGAGCTGTCGCGGCTGGTCCTTTCCCTCCGCCTGGCGGGGGGGGGAGCGTCGGCCACTCTCGTCTTCGACGAGATCGACTCCGGCGTGGGTGGGGCCACCGCCCTGGCCATGGGACGGAAGCTGGCGGCGCTGGCCGGTGAAAGGCAGGTCCTGTGCGTCACGCACCTGCCGCAAATCGCGGCCTTCGCCGACCGCCATTACGCGGTGAGGCGTAGCGGCAACACTGCCACGCTTGAGCTCGTGGTCGGTGAGGCACGTGTCGAAGAGTTGTCGCGGATGCTGGCCGGCCTTCCGGAGTCGGAACGTGGCCGGCAGGCGGCCGCCGAATTGCTTCAGTTGGCGGCCGGTTCATGACTTCGACGGTGCCACCAGCGATTGTCTTGGGCCGGGCCGGTCGGGTGCTACGCTGAGCTCCCGTGCAGAACGCATCACTCACGGGTTCTCCGACCAAGTACGTCTTCGTCACCGGTGGAGTCGTCTCCTCCCTCGGTAAGGGCATCACCTCGGCGTCCCTGGGAAGGCTCTTGAAGTCGCGGGGCCTGGGGGTGGTCAACCAGAAGCTCGATCCCTACATCAACGTCGACCCCGGCACGATGAACCCCTTCCAGCACGGCGAGGTCTTCGTCACCGACGACGGCGGCGAGACCGACCTAGACCTCGGGCACTACGAGCGGTTCACCGGGGAGAATCTACGCCGCACCTCCAACGTCACGGCGGGTTCGGTTTACCTCTCGGTCATCCAGAAGGAGCGGCGGGGTGACTATCTCGGCGACACCGTTCAAGTGATTCCTCATGTGACGAACGAGATCAAGTCCCGCATCCGTCGGGTGGGTGAGCAAGACGGGGTAGATATCGTGATCACCGAGGTGGGTGGCACGGTTGGCGACATCGAGAGCCTCCCATTCCTCGAGGCCATCCGGCAGTTCGGTAACGACATCGGGCGCCAGAACGTGCTTTACCTCCATGTGACGCTCGTCCCCTACATCGCCTCGTCGGAGGAGCTCAAGACTAAACCGACACAGCACTCCGTGGCCGAGTTGCGAAGCCACGGAATCCATCCCGACGTGATCGTTGTTCGCTCCGACCGGCCGATCGATGACGGTGTGCGTCGCAAGATCTCCCTTTTCTGCGACGTCCCACCCAAGGCGGTGATCGCTGCCCCCGATGCGGCCGACCTCTACGAGGTGCCGCTGACGCTTCACGAAGGGGGCCTGGACCAGGCGGTGTGCGAACGGCTTTCCATCACCACGGGTCCGCCCGATCTGACAGCTTGGCGTCGGATGGTGGAGCGCACCAAGGCCGCTCGCCGGCCGGTCACCATCGGTTTGGTCGGCAAGTACGTCGACCTCCCCGATGCCTACCTGTCAGTGGTCGAGGCGCTCCGTCATGCTTCCACCGCCAACGATCGCCGGCTGGACCTGCGCTGGATCCCCTCTGACGACGTGACGGGTTTGCTGGCGGTCGAGCTCCTCGAAGGTCTCGACGGAGTGTTGGTACCCGGCGGTTTCGGGGTGCGCGGCATCGAGGGCAAGATCCAGGCGGTTCGTCATGCCCGCGAGCACCAGATCCCGTTCTTGGGCCTTTGCCTCGGACTCCAATGTGCCGTCATCGAGTTCGCCCGCGCCCGGGTAGGGCTGTCGGGCGCCAACTCCGCAGAGTTCGATCCGACCACTCCGGATCCGGTGATCGATCTGCTGGAGAGCCAGCAAGGCATCTCTGAGCTGGGGGGGACGATGCGACTCGGTCTTTACCCGGCCAAATTGGAAGAGGGGTCTCTGGCTCGGCGGCTTTACGCCCAACCCGTTATCTATGAGCGACATCGGCACCGGTACGAAATCAACAATCGTTATCGGCGCGATCTGGAGGAGGCAGGTATGCGGCTCTCGGGGCTCTCCCCGGACGAGTCGCTGGTCGAGATCATCGAACTGCCCGAGCATCCGTTCTTCATCGGTTCGCAATTCCACCCCGAGTTCCGGTCGCGGCCCGATGATCCTCATCCCCTCTTTGTCGGCTTCATCGCCGCGGCCGCCCGTCATCGCGAGGCGAGGTCGGTGGATCGGCTGCCCGCCGAAGCGGCTCTCGACGCCCGCTGAGGCGTGAGGATCGTCTCCAAAAGGACGCTGGCCGAAGGGGTTCTGCTGACGTTTGAGCAGCTCGTCTTGGCCGGTGAAGACGGCGAGTTCGTTCGCGATGTGGTTCGCCACCCGGGAGGCGTGGGAGTATTGCCGGTTGAGGGAGAAGACGTCTATCTGGTCGTTCAGCATCGAGCCGCCCTCGGGACCGACGTGGCCGAGATACCCGCCGGCCGGCTCGAACCCGGCGAAAACGCCGACCCCGAAAGCGCGGCCCGGCGGGAACTGGAAGAGGAAATCGGTGCCCGTGCCGGTCGAATGATCCATCTGGCGACGTCGCACCCATCGCCGGGCTATACCGACGAGGTGCTCGAGCTCTATGCCGCCCTTGAGTTGACCTGGGTTGGACGGCGACCGGAAGGATGGGAGGAGCGTCATCTTCAGGTCGAACGGATGCCCTTCGAGGAAGCGGTGCGTAGGATCGGCGATGGCCGGATCAGCGACGCCAAGACCCAGGTGGCTTTGCTGGCCTGGAAGGAGCTGCTTCGCACAGGGCTCGTGCTAGAACACGGCAAGGAGGGAACGAAGTGATCGTCGGAGTACCCAAGGAGATCAAGACCTCCGAGTTCAGGGTGGCGATCACTCCAGTCGGCGTCCGCGAGATGTCCGACCGTGGCCACCAGGTCGTGATCGAAGCCGGAGCTGGCGAGGGCTCGACGATCTTCGACTCCGAGTTCGAGGCCCAGGGAGCCACCATCGTTCCGAACGCCGAAGAGGTCTTCGGGGCCGCCGAGATGATTATGAAGGTCAAGGAGCCGCAGGCGGGCGAGGTCGCCAGGTTACGGTCCGGTCAGATTCTCTTCACCTACCTGCACCTGGCCGCCTATCCCCAGCTTGCCGCCGGCTTGCTGAAGAGAGGGATCGTCGGTATCGCCTACGAGACCGTTCAGCTTCCCGATCGGTCGCTGCCCCTGCTAGCGCCAATGTCGGAGATAGCCGGCCGGATGGCCACTCAGGTAGGCGCCTACTTCCTCGAGAAGACCAACGGCGGCCGCGGGGTCCTGCTCGGCGGGGTGACCGGGGTTCGACCCGGCAAGGTGGTCGTGATCGGGGCTGGAATGGCGGGGTCGAACGCCGCGGTCATCGCCATGGGCCTCCAGGCGGACGTGGTGGTCATGGACCGCGATCTCAACAAGCTGCGTTGGATGGACTCGCTGTATCAGGGCCGAATCAAAACCCTTGCCTCCAACCGCTTGACCGTCGAACAGGAGGTTCTCGACGCCGACCTCGTGGTGGGTTCGGTGCTCGTGGCCGGTGCTTCGGCACCCAAGGTCATCACCGATGCGATGGTGCGAGCCATGAAACGGGGAGCGGTGCTGGTCGATGTGGCCATCGATCAAGGTGGTTGCTTCGAGACCAGCCGGGAGACCACCCACGAGAACCCGGTGTACACCGTTCACGACGTCCTCCACTACGCGGTCGGCAACATACCCGGTGCGGTTCCCAACACCTCGACCTACGCCCTCACCAACGCCACTCTCCCCTATGCCATCGCCATTGCCAACCACG
>CAYUKI010000211.1:0-4499 GCA_964445235.1 uncultured Acidimicrobiia bacterium
CGACCTTTCGATATTCACCTGGGCGGAGTACCAGAACCCCGACAACACCGCGGCGTTCTCGGCGGCCACCGGCGTCAACGTCATCCTCGATATCTACGAGAGCAACGAGGCCGCCATCGCCAAGCTCGAGCTGGCCGGCGGCTCGGCCGGGTACGACATAGTGGTCCCGACCTCGGCCTTCATCAAGCTGCTCGTTGCCAAGGACCTGGTCGCCGAACTCGACATGGGCAAGCTCCCCAACGCCGTCAACATCGATCCGAAGATCGCCGCGCTGCAGAACGCCGACGGCATCGCCGGAAGGTACTCGGTCGTGAAGGACTGGGGCTCGACCGGTTGGGTCTATGACTCGAGCGTCGTCACCCAGCCGATCAAGACCTGGGGTGACTTCCTAGCCGTTGCCGCCCAGCCCGGCGTGAGCGGCAAGATGTCGGTGCTCGGTGCCCCGGGGGATGTGACCGGCATCGTCTTCTGGCGGGACGGCATCGACTGGAACACCACCAAGACCGAAGACCTGGACCACGCCGAGAAGGTGCTGCTCGAAGAGCTCGCTCCCCACCTGAAGGCCTTCGACTCCTACCCGGGAGTCACACTGGTGGCCGGCGAGTACGTGCTCAGCCAAGCGTGGAACGGCGACGCCCGAGTGGCGGTGATCGAGGATCCGGAGCGGTACAAATGGGGCCTAGGGGCACCGAAGACCGAGCTCTGGGTGGACACCTGGGCGATCCTCAAGGCGGCTCCCCATCCCGAGGCAGCCTACGCCTGGATTAACAACATTCTCGACCCGGTGGTGGCCGCCAAGGAAACGGAGTGGCACGGTTACGACACGGCGGTCATGGGTGCCGACCAGCACCTCCCGGCCGACCTCCCCGGCAAGGAGATCATCTTCTTCACCGACGAGGAGAAGTCCCGTCTCGTCCCCGGAGAGGTGAACGAGGCCCAGGATCGCATCGTCGAGATCTACAACAAGCTCCAGGCAGCGGCAGGAGTGTGATGGGAAGGGCCGGGGAAGGGCACCCCGGCCCGCTGCCCCGCATCATGGACATCGCCCCGAGGCCCCGCCGGCGGCGGCTCCCCAGGTTCGCACTCGCCCTCCCGGCGTGGGTCTGGTATGGGGCGTTCTTCATCGTGCCCCTGATGGTGATCGTCGTCTACAGCTTCGGCTACAAGCCGCCGGTCGAGTCGGCCAGCTCCATCGGCCTCGACCGGTTGTCTCTAGACAACTACGCCAACACGTTCAGCGACACGTTCAACCGGGTCTTCATCGCCACCATCCGTGTGGCGATGGTGGGGACCTTGCTGTGCCTGCTGGTCGGCTTCCCACTGGCCTACTTCCTGGCGACTCGGACCAGCCCCCGTCGCCGTGGCGTGCTGCTCGCTCTGGTCATCATCCCGTTTTGGACGAGCTTCCTGCTTCGCACTTTCGCTTGGCGGATTCTGCTGGCGGGGAACGGCCCAGTCTCGAAGGCGCTACAGCAAGTGGGGTTCATAGGCGAGCCGCTGGCACTGCTCGACACTCGGGGCGCGGTCCAGTTGGGGGTCCTCTACAACTACCTCCCCCTGATGATCTTCCCGCTCTTCGTCGCCTTGGACCGCCTCGATCCGGCGCTGCGGGAGGCTTCCAAGGATCTCGGCGCCGATCGGGTGCGAACCTTCTTTCAGGTGACCCTGCCCCTGGTGATGCCGGGGGTCGTGGCCGGTCTGCTGCTCGTGTTCATTCCCCTGGCGGGGGAGTACGTCACACCGGCGATCCTCGGGGGGGCCCGGGGTCTGATGGCCGGCGGTCTGGTAGCCAGCCAATTCCTGGCCGCCCTCAACTGGTCGCTCGGGTCGGCGATGGCGGTGGTCTTGGTCTTGCTCATCTTGGTGGTGATCACGGTGTTCGGGGCGGTGGGTTTGCTGGCGAGATCACTGATACGCCGCCGCCGACGGGTCTTACTGGCCCCGACATGACGGACCGGGTTGGATCCTTGCAGCGCCACCCCGACTGGGTAACCAGGTTCTTGGGCGGCTATTCGGTGCTGGTCTATCTGTTCCTATTCACACCGATCGTCACCGTCGTTGTCTACTCCTTCAATCGAGGGCGGTTCCTGGTGAATTGGGACGGCTTCGGGACCAACTGGTATGCGACGGCGATCGACAACGCCGGCATCAGGAATTCACTCGTCACCTCGGTCAAGGTGGCCGCCGTCAACGCCGTCGTGGCGGTGGTGATCGGTGCCATGGCGGGAATGGCGCTCGCCCGGCGGCCGGGGCGCTGGACCCGCCCCTTCACGATCCTCCTGTTCCTGATCCTGGTGGCGCCTGAGATCGTGGTGGCGATCGCCTACCTGATCTTCTTCGTGCGCATCGATCTCGGTTGGAGCTTTGCTCGGCTCGTGATCGGTCATTCGATCTTCAACTCGGCGGTGGTCGCGTTGATAGTCCAGGCACGCCTGGCGGGCCTGGACGAATCGCTCGAGGAGGCCGCCGCCGACCTCGGGGCCACCCCGATGCGGGCCTTTCGTCAGATCACCTTGCCGCTCATGCTGCCGGCCGTCCTCACCGGCGCCCTGCTCTCCTTCACCTTCTCGTTAGACGACGTCATCATCTCCAGTTTCGTGAGCACCTCCGGATCGACCACGTTGCCGGTGTTCGTGTTCTCGGCGCTCCGCACCGGGTTGCGGGGTGACCTGGCGGCGATCTCGACTATCACCTTGGCCGGCACCCTGCTCGCACTCGTCGCGGTCATCGTGGTGTTGCGTCGAAGCGGGGAATCCACCGAGGGCGTGGTGGCCACCATCACCGGGGTTCGATGAAGACGGTGCGATGAAGACGCTGCTGGCGGGTGGAACGATCCTCACCGCCGATATCCGCCGTCCCGACGCCCTCGCAGTGCTGATCGAGGACGGCCGCATCGCCGCTCTCGATGAAGATGCCCACCGCCAAGGCGTCGGCGCCGAGCGGTTCGATCTCAGCGGCCGCACCCTCGTGCCCGGGTTTCACGACTGCCATTGCCACCCGGTCCTGGGCGGGGTGCAGATGAACAGGGCGCCGATCTGGGGGGTCGGGAGCCTACCCGAGCTGCTCGAACGTGTGTCCACCTACGCAGAGAGCCATCCCGACCTGGCGTGGATCCGCGGCTTTGGGTACCTACCTTCGATACTTCCCAACGCCCGCGGCGACGCCGCCGTCTTGGACTCGGTGGTCCCGGACCGTCCTGTTTTCCTTTATGCCAACGATGGGCATACCGGGTGGGCCAACACGGTGGCATTGCGGTTGGCCGGCATCACCAGGGAGACACCCGACCCAGCCTACGGAGAGATCGTCCGGCGAGCAGATGGTTCCCCCTCGGGAGCTTTGTTGGAGTCGGCGACCGAGATCCTGGAAGCGGCTGCTCCCCCCCCCACCCATCGAGATCGGGTCGAGGGCGGGCGGGCCGCGCTGGAGTTGTTCCGCGCGAACGGCGTCACCTGGGTGCAGGACGCGCTCTCCACCACCGAAGACGTGGCGGCGTTCCTGGAACTGGCCACCGACGCTCTCCTGCCCCGCTCGTCGGTGGCCTTGCGCGCCGAGCCCGATCGCTGGAGGGATCAGTTTGAGCCCTTTCGAGCCGCCCGGGAGCAGGCGCGATCGATCAGCGCCGACCTCGGGGGCAGAACGGAGGTGGAGACGGTGAAGTTCTTCGCCGATGGGGTCATCGAGACCGGCACGGCCGCTCTGTTGGACGAATACTCGGATCGACCCGGTAGCCATGGCATTCCCAACTGGTCCCAAGGGAGCCTGGCCGAAGCCGTGGCGGCCTTCGACGGCGCCGGATTTCGCATCCACATCCATGCGATCGGAGACGCCGGCATCCGCGACGCTCTCGATGCGATCGAGTTCGCGGCGACACGCAACGGCCAACGCGACCGACGCGCCACCATCGCCCACACCCAGCTCGTGCATCCCTCCGACCTCCCTCGATTCGCCTCGCTCGGCGTGATCGCCAACTTCGAACCTCTGTGGGCTCAGTTGGAGCCGACCATGGTGACCCTCACGCTGCCGAGACTCGGTCCGATCCGCTCGGACTGGCAGTATCCGATCGGTTCCCTGGTACGCGCCGGGGCCCGGGTCTCGTTCGGGAGCGACTGGCCGGTCTCCTCCCTGAACCCCCTCGAAGGCATGGCGGTGGCGATGGCGAGGCAGACCCGGGCTGGCGAGCCGCCGGGAGGGTGGTTATCCGACCAGCGCGTCGATCTGGAAACCGCTCTTTACCTTTACACGGCGGCGGGCGCCTACCAGCGATTCGCCGAGGATCGGGTCGGGAAGATCGCGGTCGGCATGGAGGCCGACCTGGTGCTGCTGGCCGCCGACCTGAAGGCGATAGAGCCCTTGGCCCTCGCCGAGGTGGCGGTGGAAGCGGTCTGGCTTTCCGGGGAACGGGCTCTCTGACCTGATGCCGTTTGCTGCCTCTGGCCCCGCGAGGTGGCCGATCAGCCCAGGTCGGTGGTCACCAGGTCGGCGTAGGTCTCCCGTCGGAC
>CAYUKI010000212.1:0-4467 GCA_964445235.1 uncultured Acidimicrobiia bacterium
TGGGGAGTGCGATCATGAGGCGATGCAGACGTTGCCTCGCCACGAGCTGGATCGGCTGGCGCGGGTGGCCGACGGGGCCCGCCTCGCCGAGCTGATGGCGCGGCGCCTGCAGGGGGAACCGCTTCAGTACCTCGAAGGCACCGTTGATTTCGGACCGATCCGGCTAGCGGTCGATGAACGGGTGCTCATCCCTCGACCCGAGACCGAGGTCTTGTGGGAACAGGCGACGAGGGCCCTTTCAGAAGCAGGCCCCGGGTCTGTCATCGTCGATCTTTGTACCGGCTCGGGAGCGATGGCTCTGGCTTTCAAGCATCTGTTTCCCAGCGCTCGGGTCATCGGCACCGACATTTCCACCAGCGCCCTCGAAGTCGCCTCGGCCAATGCCACCGCTTTAGGTCTGACCGTGGAGTTCAGGCAGGGCGACCTGTGGGACGCGCTTCCGGCCGATGTCTACGAGAGGATCGACCTGGTGGTGGCCAATCCACCCTACGTGGCGGAAGGTGAGTGGGACCGACTCCCCGGGGATGTTCATCACGAGCCACGGGAGGCGCTGGTGGCGGGCCCGGAGGGGACGGAGTTGATCGATCGGATCGCCGAAGACGCCGTTTGGTGGCTCGCCGTCGGAGGATGGGTGTTCTGCGAGATCGGGGAGACCCAAGGCGAGCACGCCTTGGAGCAGTTCGGCCAGTGGCTGGACACCGATCTTCGCCCGGACCTGGCCGGGCGC
Organism: uncultured Acidimicrobiia bacterium; assembly: GCA_964445235.1. Classification (GTDB taxonomy): domain Bacteria; phylum Actinomycetota; class Acidimicrobiia; order Spongiisociales; family ZC4RG35; genus CAYUKI01. Next base: position 728 of record CAYUKI010000212.1, read on the forward strand.
GATCGTATCCTGGTGGCGAGGAAAGGGGCACGCTGCTGTGTCTGATCGGCTTGGCGTCGCTCGAACGCTGTTGGCCTCCCACTCCTGGAGCGAGGCCTATGAGTTGCTGAAGGGCACCGCCGATCGCGGCGCCGAGGCAGAGATGATGCTCGCGCAGGCCTGCTCATGGATCGGTCGGCTCGATGAGGCGATCGAGGCCCGGCAGCGGGCGGTCGCGGCCGCCGAGGACAGTGGGGATCGTCGCATGGCGTCACTCGCTTGCACCGAGATCGGCGAAGCGTTCTTTCACCGCCTCCAGCCCGATATGGGTCAGACCTGGTTCCGGCGAGCCGAGGCCCTGCTCGAGGATTCCGAGGACGGCTACGAGCGAGCCTGGTTGCTGCGGATGAAGGCGCAGATGGGCGTTTCCAACGAGGAGGCGCTTCTCCTCTCCGATCGGGTCCTCGAGCTCGCCGAGCGGATCGGAAATCACGATCTGGCGGCGATTGCTCGGCACGACCGGGGGCGATTCCTGGTGGAGATGGGCAGGTTGGACGAGGGGATGGCGTTGATGGAGGACGTCATGACCGAGGTGGTGGCCGGCCGGCTGGACGCCGACCTCACCGGGCGCATCTACTGCAACATGATCTCGACTTGCGAGCGGTTGACCGATTACCGCAGGGCCACCGATTGGGATCGGGCCGCCAAGGGTTGGTGCGAACAGGTCGCCCACCTGGCTGCCTACCCGGGGGCCTGTCGGGTGAAACGTGCGCAGGTCAAGCGGGTACAGGGGTCGCTAGACGAAGCCGAGGCGGAAGCCCACCGCGCCGTTGTCGAACTCGAGGACTTTCTCGACATCGGCTCGCTGGCCTGGGTGGAGATCGGAGAGGTGCGTCGGCGTCGGGGCGACCAGGCTGGTGCCTTGGAAGCGTTCTCGCAGGCGCGCGCCCACGGCGGCGATCCCCAACCCGGGCTGGCGCTGCTGTACCTCGACCGTGGTGAGGTGAATGAGGCCAAAGCGATGTTGGACGATGCGCTTTCCGACGCCCCCGACTTTCTCGATCGGGCCCGCCTGCTGCCCGCCTACGCCCGGGTGTTGTCGGCCGCGGGGGACCTCGAAGCTCTCGATGCCGCCGCCGCAGAGATGCGTTCGCTTGCCGACGCCTATCGGACCTCGGCCCTCTACGCCGGTGCCGCCACTTGTCATGGCCTGGCGGCTCTGGCCGCCGGTCGGTCGGAAGAGGCCGTCAGGTCGCTGCGGGCCGCCGTCAAGGGTTGGAGCGAGACTCGGGCACCGTTCGAAGGCGCCGAAACCCATCTGCTCCTCGCCGCCGCATACGCCCGGGCCGGACGGCCCAGTCAGGCCGAGGTCGAGCGAGCCGCCGCCGCCCGGTTGTTCGACGAGCTGGGGGTTACCCCCCCCCTGGCATCCTCGGCAGACCAGCAGAGGGCGATCTTCTTTTCGGATATCGTCTCGTCGACCGAGCTGATCTCGGCGGTCGGCGATCAGGCCTGGGCTCACCTTCTCCGCTGGCACGACCAGACCCTGCGCCGACTCTTTGCCGCCCACGGTGGGGAGGAGCGAAACCATCCCGGGGACGGGTTCGTCGTGACCTTTGCCGACGCCGGCCAGGGGGTGGCTTGTGCAGTGGCGATCCAACGCGCCCTCGAGGAACATCGGGTGAAGAACGGCTTTGCTCCGGAGGTGCGCATCGGGCTGCACGGCGGGTCGGTGTCGATTGTGGAGGGAACCCTCACCGGAGCCGAGGTCCACAAGGCCGCCCGGGTAGCGGGGGCCGGGAGTGCCGGGGAGATCGTTGTTACCGACGCGATACTCGGGGCCATCACCGGCGCCCGAACCACCGATCGCCGCACCGTGAGCCTCAAAGGGATTACCGAGCCGGTGGAAGTCGCGTCCATCGACTGGCGGTGAACGACTATGCCGCCGCTGCGGCCGGCCTAAGGGCCGGTCGGATCGTCGGGGTTCCCACCGACACGGTTTACGGGATCGCTGCTTACCCTGAGCTGGGCACCGCCGTGGCGCAGTTGTTCGTTCTGAAGGGGCGCCTGCCGACCAAACCGATCGGCGTTCTGGTCGCCTCGTTGGTCGAAGCCGAGAACCTCGGTCTGTTCACGCCGGCGGCGCGGCGCCTGGCCGCTCGCTACTGGCCGGGTCCGCTAACGCTGGTGGTGCGGGCATTGGTATCGCTTCCCGATTGGGTGGGCGACCCTCTCACTTCGACAGTCGGCATCCGAGTTCCCCACCATCCCGTAACTCAGGCCCTGCTCGAGGTGAGCGGGCCAATCGCCGTCACCAGCGCCAACCGGAGCGGTCACCTCCCAGCTCTGGATCACGTCGCCGCCGAGACCGAATTCGGCAATCGGGTAGCCATCTATCTGGAAGGCAGATGCCCGGGTGGGATGTCGTCGACGGTGGTCGATGCCACCGGCGCCTTGCCGGCGGTTCTGCGACCGGGTCCCCTGGTCTTGGACGACGCCGACCTGGCTTCTTGACCGGTAGGGCTAGCCAGTCGGGGGCGGTCACCCGGTCGCCAGCGTCTCCAGCTGGGTTGCGTGTTGTTCGAGGTGACCGACGAGGAACTCCTCGATCATGCGGTCGAGGCTCATCCCGCCCAGTGTGGGATGGACTCCTTCTTTCTCCCAGTCCTCGTCGGTCAGGGCGCCAAGAAATCCCCGCAGCTCGGCCAGGTGCTGGGCGAGCCAATGGAGGTGGACCTCGAACGGCATGGTCCTCCCGGACTCGATTCCCGCCAACCGATCCGGGTCCGACCGCGTCCGGCCCAAAGGCCCGCGGCCGGGGTCATCGAGCACCTCTTCGATCTGCTCGATCCAATAGGGAACGAACTCGGTGATGTGGCCCCACACCTGGGCGGCCTCCCAACGTTCGCCGTCGCGCCCATCGGGAGCGGTGAGACCCACCAGCGGTCGGCCCGACGCACCCAGTCGAAGTTCGACGGCGGCCACTCGCTGCAGGTAGCTCTCGATGCCCGGGCGCATGGACCGAGCCTATCGAATCGGCTGGCCCACAGTTCATCTGTGGGCGCTGGGTAGTACTGGGTACTACCCAGAACCCTGGGTTCGCATGCCGCGTTACGCTGTCAGGGATGATCGACCCTCGCTTGTTGGAGGAAGTGGATCCGACGGTCGCCGACCTCATCCGCGCCGACCTGGTCCGCCAGAACACCCACATTCACCTGATTGCCTCGGAGAACTTCGTATCCCCGGCGGTGATGGCCGCCTCCGGCTCGGTCTTCACGAACAAGTACGCCGAGGGATATCCGGGCAAGCGTTACTACGAGGGATGTCAGGTGGTCGACCAGATCGAGGACCTGGCCCGCGACCGGGCCAAGGCTCTCTTCGGCGCCGACCACGCCAACGTCCAACCCCACTCCGGCGCCCAGGCCAACATGGCCGCCTACCACGCCTTGTTGGAGTACGGGGACGTGGTGTTGGGCATGCGGCTCGACCAGGGCGGGCATCTCACCCACGGGTCGGCGGTCAACTTCTCGGGCCGCCACTACAAGTTTGTCGCCTACGGGGTCGATCCCACCACCGAAATCATCGACATGGACGAGGTGCGCCGGTTGACCCTCGAACACCGGCCCAAGATCGTCCTGGCCGGCTACTCGGCCTACTCCCGCCTGCTCGATTACGCCGCCTTCAGAAGCATCGCCGATGAGGTGGAGGCGATCTTCATGGTCGACGCCGCTCATTTCATCGGGCTGGTGGCCGGGGAGGCC
>CAYUKI010000213.1:0-539 GCA_964445235.1 uncultured Acidimicrobiia bacterium
ACGGGTTCTGCCGAACCCGTCTCTCGGCGTTGAGGGCGAGCTTTGCCGATCGAAGCGCTCGAAGGTCGCAGCTACGGCCCGGGGCGGCTGGCCGTTAGCGCTTCGCTCGTCTCCGATTTCGTAACGGCCACCACCGATGGGGCCGACGGATTCACCCGGGAGGGACCCCCGGCGATGGCGGCGCTGGCCCTCTTCGCGGTCGCCCCTCGGCTACTTGCCGACCTAGGCCCCCGAGCGGTGATTCACGGCGAGCAGTCGTTTCATTGGCATCGGCCGTTCTCGCTAGGTTCGGAGCTGACCGTCGGCGGGGTGGTGACACATGTTCGCGAGCGGGGGGGGGTGTTCTACTTGACTTTCGAGATCGAAGCCGGCGACGGCGACGTTGTGGTGACCGGGTCGTCCTTGTTCCTTATCGGGGGAACGGCCTCTCCGGTCGGGGTCTCCGAAGAGGCGATTGAATCGGCGGTTGACGACGCCGCCGAGGTGGAGATTCCGCGGTCGCTTCCAGTACCCGCCCCCGGAGAGGCTGTCCCACCGCT
>CAYUKI010000213.1:549-4460 GCA_964445235.1 uncultured Acidimicrobiia bacterium
GTGACTGGAACCCGATTCATTGGGACCATGGCTCGGCCCGGTCAGCCGGGCTTCCCGGTGTCGTGACCCACGGGCTCTTGCTGGCGTCCTGGGTCTGCCAGGCGGTGCAACGCCATTACCGGCACCCCCAACCCCTGGCGGAGGCGTCGTTTCGTTTTCGCGCTCCGCTGCGACCCGCCGTCGCCGCTACGGTGGGGGGAAGCCGGGCGCCCGCCGGCGTATACAAAATGACTGTTGAGTCGCTGCACGGTATTCATGTCACCGCCACAGTTCGTCCCCGCAATGAGTAACCAACCGCCGGCCGGTGGCGTCCAAGCAGCGGACGAACGAGTCCTCATCGCTGCGGCCCAGGGGGGGGACACACAAGCGTTCGCCGAGTTGGCCGTCCGACATCAACACGAGGTGTTCACTTTGGCGTTGCGCCTTGTCGCCAATCGAGAGCTCGCCGCCGAGGTGGCGCAGGAATCGCTCATCAAGGCGTGGAGAGCATTGCCGCGCTTCCGCGGTGAGGCCGCCTTCGCCACTTGGCTGCACCGCATCACCGTGAATACCGCCTGGACCCTTCGACACCGGGCCCGGCGTCAGCAGCACGAGCCCATCGATGCTGCCTATGAGCTGGCCGACCGAGACGAGCGGCGCCAGCCCGAACGCGTTGCCGAGATCGGAGAGCTGCGGAGTCGCCTGCGGGTGGCGCTCGCCAAGCTGCCGGCCAGTCTCCGATCGGTGGTGGTAATGAAAGATGTTTACGGCTGGTCCCACGCCGAAGTCGCCGACGCGCTTGGCATCAGTGTCACCGCGGCCAAGGTGCGACTGCACCGGGCCCACCGTCGCCTCCAAGAAGACCTGAAACAGGAGGTCGCATGAACCTTCGAACCCTCGACTGGCTCAATTGCCGGCTGGCCGGCTGGGTGGCGACTCGTGCCGCCTGGGCCGGGGACCCGCTTCCCGACCGGGTCGCCCCCCACACCGGGCAATGCTTGACCTGCCAGGTTCGGCTGGCCCAGGTTCGTTTGCTCACCCGGACGCTCCAATCGATCAAGGATGAGGTCTACCGGGCTCCCAGCGGGTTGGTGGGCGACGTCATAGCCAGACTCGACGAACCAGTTCCGGCTGCGGTTGGGAGACTTGGAGCGCTTCACCCCTCCCGACGGAACCTGGCACCGGCCTTGGTGGCCGCGACGGCAGCAGCAGCTGTGGTTTTGATCGCCCGGAGGCGAGCCGCCGCCTGATCACCTCGATCCATCCGAGGTTTACACTGAGGTAGCAGGGTTCGTATAATCAACACCCCGTCCAGGACCCCAAAGGGGTGTAGCTCTAACTGGCTAGAGCGCCGGTCTCCAAAACCGGAGGATGGGGGTTCGAATCCCTCCACCCCTGCTGGATCGAGAATGCCGAAAGACACGCTGAGGACCGACAAGCCATGAACCGAGAGATGCGCCGCCTGGCCGAACGCGAGGAGCGGCGCCAGAAGGAAGCGGGCGGCCCAGCCCCGCGTCGACGCGCCCTAGGAGGGGCTCGCCCACCGGGGTCACCGGAGCGACCGTCACTTTGGCAACGGCTGCGGCAATTTCTGCGCGAGGTTCGTACCGAGCTGCAGCGGGTGTCGTGGCCCAGCCGCCAGCAAATGATCGCGTTCGTATCAGTCACGCTCATCACCTCGATCGCCCTCACCCTGGTGGTATTCGGCTTCGATATCGTCATGAAGAACCTCGTCTTGCTCTTGGTGGATCGGACGCTGGCCTCGTGATCCCGGCCGCCCCCGAGGACATCCTCACCGAGCCAGAACCGGCCGCTCCGCCGAGTCCGTTCGACCTGCCGGGCGACTGGTACGTGATCCACTCTTACTCGGGCTACGAAAACAAGGTGAAGGCCAACCTGGAGACGCGCATCCACTCCATGCACATGGAGGATCGCATCTTCGAGGTCGTCATCCCCATCGAAGACGTCGTTGAGATCAAAGGTGGCCGCAAAGTCACCGTACCCCGCAAGGTGTTCCCCGGCTACATCCTTGTTCGGATATCCCTCGACGACGATTCCTGGTACGCCGTCCGCAACACCCCCGGGGTGACCGGTTTCGTGGGTGGGTCGAACAAGCCGACTCCGCTGTCGCGCCGGGAAGTGGAACGCTTCCTTGGCGTACGCAAGGAGGAAGAGAAGAAGGCTCCCCGGTTCAAACCGGGCTGGGAGGTGGGCGAAACCGTCCGGGTCGTCACCGGACCGTTTGCCGACTTCCCCGGCGTCATCGAGGACATCAATCTCGACCAGTCCAAGGTCAAGGTTCTGGTCAATATCTTCGGTCGCGACACACCGGTCGAGGTCGGATTCGAAGACATCCAGAAGAACTAGTCGAAAAACACCGGGCCGCTCACCCTGAGAGGATCTGATCATGGGTCGCAAGAAACTCGTCACGACATTGAAGTTGCAGCTGCCGGCCGGCCAGGCCACTCCCGCCCCACCGGTCGGTACGGCGCTCGGACCCCACGGGATCAACCTCATGGAGTTCGTCAAGCAGTACAACGACATAACCGGTTCGCAGCGGGGAACAATCATCCCCGTCGAGATCTCGATCTATGAGGACCGTAGCTTCACCTTCGTGACCAAGACACCGCCGGCGGCGGCGATGCTTCGCCAGGCCGCTCGAGTTGAGAAAGGGTCGGGGGTGCCACACAAGGTGAAGGTCGGTTCGGTCAGCAGGGCGCAAGTCAAGGAGATCGCTCGGGTCAAGCTGCCCGACCTCAACGCCAACGACATCGAAGCGGCCATGAGGATCGTCGAGGGAACGGCCCGTTCGATGGGCATCACGGTGGAATAAGACGATCGGTCCGGCGAAGGACTCCGGGCCCGCCACAAGACGGCGAAGGGCTCCGGGCCCCCTGAAATAAGACACCTTCCGATGGGAGAGAAGGGCGAATGGCCCTCTCGAATGAACCAAGGAGTAGAAGATGAAACACGGAAAGAAATATGTCGAGGCGTCCAAGCGCTACGACAAGCAGATCCCCTATCCCCCCCGCCAGGCCCTCGAGTTGGTGAAATCGGGCGCGACCGCCAAATTCGATGAGACCGTCGAGGTGGTGTACGGGCTGGGAATCGATCCCCGCAAGGCCGATCAGCTCGTCCGTGGCACCGTCTCTTTGCCCCACGGCACCGGCAAGACGGTGAGGGTGGCCGTCTTCGCCCAGGCCGACAAGGCCCGGGAGGCACAGGAGGCGGGCGCAGACGTGGTCGGCGGGAAGGAGCTGGTGGAGGCAATCGCCGCCGGCCGCGAGCTCGACTTCGACCTCGCCATCGCCTCGCCGGACATGATGGCCGAGGTCGGAAAACTCGGCCGTATCCTCGGCCCCCGCGGTCTGATGCCTAACCCCAAAGCGGGGACCGTGACGCCTGACGTCGCCAAAGCGGTGACCGAGTTCAAGGGGGGACGGATCGAATACCGCAACGATCGCTTCGGCAACATAGCCGCCCCGGTCGGGAAGGCATCCTTCGAGGTCGACCAGTTGCTGGCCAACCTGGCCGCACTCACCGCCGAGATCGTGCGGGTAAGACCGGCTGCCGCCAAGGGTCGCTACGTCCAAAAGATGGCGATCTCCTCGACGATGGGCCCAGGCGTGAAGATCGACGTGGGAAAAGTGGAGGAGCTGGCCGCCCTCGCCCACTGACACCCTGTTCTTGCCCATAGTTCAGAATCGCGACGGGCCTTGCGATCGAGCGATCCGAACGAGCGAGCGATCTGCTGCTCGACGACCTTCGCTCCGATTTGCGGATGGAGTGAGAGATAAGTGAACCAACCCGACCCGGCCACCCACTCGAGACCGAGGCCGAGGCCGAGAACCTTGTCTATGACCTCTCGGTGGGCGTTGGAGATGTGGCCCCTTCGTACGTCGACGCCGGGTTCACCCGCTTTGAACCGACCC
>CAYUKI010000214.1:0-4439 GCA_964445235.1 uncultured Acidimicrobiia bacterium
ACTTGGGCTATGCCCTGATTCCAAACTGACCCACTACCCTTCCGCCACCATTCGACTAAGCCGCTTCAGGCTTCGAACATGCTGGTCAGGCGGGTGAAGAATCGGGACCGAGGGAGGGCTTCGGCGGCGCCGGCGGCCCGCGCCCTTTCCAGCGCCTCCTCGTCGACGTGGGGACCGAAGACCGTCACCTCGACTCCGGCGGCGGCCAGCAACCCGACGATTCGCTCGCCTTCGCCAACCCGCAGGTCGACCAGCGCTACGCCGGGCACCGAATCGGCTAGCGCCCGTTCGACGGCGGCCCGGGTGGCAAGGGTCACCGGCTCAAGGCCAGCCCGTCGCACGGCCTCCTCGATCCTGGTCCGGTCGAGGAGGTCCCTCGTCACGACTGCCACTCGAGGTGTCACCGACGCTCCGATCGTAATTTGCCGCGCCCCTTCGACGCCCCACAGCATACGTGCAGTGCGTGTGCGCGTCAGAAGCACTGCCATCGATCTGATGTTGCGGTAAGACATCCCGATGGCCGGTGTCCTGAAGACAGGTCGCGTACCATACGCAAGCTTCAGAAAGGGATAGACATCGAGCCGAAGTCGCTGTCCGACAGGGCCCGGCCTCTCGTCATCGTCGCTCTCGTCGTGACCTTCGTGCCCGGTCTGGCCGGGGCCGCTATTGACCAGGAGACGGCCGCTGGCCATTAGCCGAATTCTCTTCATCGCCGTCGGGGTGCTGTGGCTGCTGATTGGGCTGGCCACGCCCTGGGCTAGTGAACGGTCGGCCGGTCGGGGTGGAATGTTCCTGACCCATGACACCGATTTGGCCCTCTACGGCGCGGAGCCCCAGAAGCTCCTGGCGACGCGGCCCGACCTCCTGACCCTGCGGCGAACCGTGTTTCGAGTGATCGCTGGTTTATTCGTCGCCGCCGGAATCCTCGTCATCGGAGTGGCATGGTTCGGCCTGAGGAGCCGGTCGCCGTGGGCTCTCGGGCTTCTAACGGTGGTGGGGCTGGCCGTGCTTCCTTACTGGTGGATCGCTCTCGCTCCATACCGGGCGGCCGGCATCAAGCTGCCTCTTAGTGTTGTTCCGCCCTTCATGTGGGTCCCAGGTCTGTTGGCGCCCCTGGCGTCGTTGATTGGCTGGATCGACATCGTCCGCAAAGGGACGCAGTAGCCAGCCGCCGACGCGTGCTTCCGGGCCGATCAGACCTCGAGTTCGGGCTTCCCCGGCGACATGAGCCCGGGTTCCATGACGATGAATCGGGCATTACAGGATCGTCGCCGCACGGCGAGAGATCTGCTGGGCGCTCGCGGCGCTCGCCGATTGCTGATCGGCAGCTACATCTTGGGAGTCTGCACCTCAGCGTGGCCACCCGCCTTGTTTCCCCGTCTCATCGTCTTCCAGATGAGCAGGGCGATTACCGCCCCGATGGTGGAGAGGAAAACGCCGGCCGTGTTGATATCTGAGATCTTGGCGTCGCTGAAGAGCGACCCGATGAACCCGCCGATGAACGACCCCACCACCCCGAGGGCCGCAGTGGCGATAACCCCCATCGGGTCGGGTCCCGGTACCAATGCCCGGGCGACGGTTCCGGCGATCAGACCGATAAAGACCATCCAGAGAAAACCCAAACGACCTCCTTGTTAACGCCAAGTTAGTCGGCGGCTGGCGGCGAGGCACGTCTTGCCCCAAGCGGCGGCAATAATCCGCTAACCGCACCCGCCCTTAGGTGTCCTCTTCGTCCACGTCGACGGTGGCGACGCCGCTCTCGATCTCCACCTTCAAGTCCGAGCGGTGATCGTTGGATTCGAAACGCACGTGTAGCTCGTTGGGGGTTTGGTTCTCGACCGAGACGGTGAACCCAGGCGCCGGTATCGCCGCCTCGAAGGTGACGGTCCCCCCCCCGACGGTGTAGGTGACGGTTCCACCGATCAGCACCACGGTTTGGGTCGTGGGGGGAACCGTGGTCGAGGAGCCGGGGACGGTGGTCGAGGTTGACGAGGTGGTGCCGAGAGTGGTGGTTGAGGTCGAACCTGGCGAGGTGGTCCTAGTGGTCGACGTGGCGGCGGTTCCGGTCGGGGTCTGATTCGTGGTCGGGGCCGCGCTGGTCGAAGGGCTGGTTGACCCAGCCGCTGAGGTGTCCCCGACCGTCTCTTGGGTGGAGCTTGCCGCCACCACGGGTATGACGGGATGGTCGGTGACTCGGGAGCCGGCGACGTTGACCACGCCCCACGCCAGGCCGGTCGCCGCCACCAACGACACGAGCCACAGAGCCACCAACGAAAGTTTCTTCACACCCTCATACTGTCAGGTTCACCCGATCGTCGGATCAGGACAGGCTCAAGGAATCCTCAAGGTTCCTGGGGAACGCGAGGCCCCCCGGCGCGTGCCGTCTGGCCAAGGATGGTTTGGACGAGAGAGGCCTATAAGGTGAAACGATGTCAAGAGTGCTTCTCATCGAGGACGACGCCGACATTCGCCGGCTGGTGGCCGACGCCTTGGCAGCGGCCGGCCATTCGGTGGAGTCGGCATCGGCGGCGATGGAAGGCCTGCAAGCGGCGATCGCCGTCGCTCCCGATCTGATCATTCTCGACCTCGGGTTGCCCGACCTCGACGGGGCCGACTTGCTGCGCATGATTAGGGCGATCTCCAAAGTTCCGGTGATCGTGGCGACGGCTCGCTCCGGTGAAGCCGAGATGGTGCGGTTGCTCGACGCCGGCGCCGATGACTACCTGGTGAAACCTTTCACCACTCAACAACTGCTCGCCCGGCTACGGGCGGTGCTACGGCGCACCGCCGAAGGCGGCCGGGCCGCCGAGTTGGTGGTGGGGGGACTCCGCATCGATCCGGCCGCTCGCCGAGTCACCCTCGACGGCGAGCCCATCGAGCTGAGCCCCAAGGAGTTCGACCTCTTGCGGGTGCTGGCGGAGCGGGCCGGCGAGGTGGTGGAACGGCGAGATCTCATGGCTGAGGTATGGCGCCAGCCCTTCGGTGGGATGGAGAGGACCCTTGACGTTCACCTCTCCTGGCTGCGTCGCAAGCTCGGCGAGTCGGCCTCCGAACCCCGCTACATCCAAACCGTTCACGGCGTCGGGGTGAGGCTGGCGGCTCCGTGAGGCGGAGCCTGGCCTTGGTGGCGCTGGCGGTCACCACGCTGGTGGTGACCGCGTTTGTCGTTCCACTGGGACTGACGGTACGGAGTCAGGCCCGGGAACGAGCCATCGTGGCCGCCGAGCGTTCCGCCCAACAGGTGGCGGCGCTGATAGGGGTGGCGGCCGCCGGCGGCCTCCAAACCGGCGACGTCCAAAACGCTTTGGCAGTAGCGGGTGCCCCAGACGTTTCGGTGTTCCTGTCTGACGGTTCGGTGCTGGGCAGCCCCGCCGATATTGACGAGTCGGTGATCGACGCCCGCACCGGCCGAGCCGTGGTCATCGACACCGCCGAGGGCCGAGTGGTGGCCGTGCCGGTCACCAGCCGGGAGGGTGTCCTGGTGGTGAGAGTCGTGGCGACTACCGCCGCCATGACCGCCGGTGTGACGCCGGCCTGGCTGTTCCTCGCCGGGCTCGGGCTGGCGCTTGTCGCCGGAGCGACCCTGGTAGCCGACCGGATGGCGCGTTCCTTCACCCGACCCGTGTCCGAGCTAGCTGATACGGCCCGCCGTCTCGGTACCGGCGATCTCACCGCCCGGGCCCGGCCGAACGGACCACCCGAGATCGCTGCGGTGGCCGGCGCCATCAACGATCTAGCTGGTCGCCTGGGCGAAATGTTGGCCGCCGAGCGGGAGAGCGTGGCCGACCTTTCTCATCGATTGAGGACGCCCCTGACGGCACTGCGCCTGGAGGCGGATCGGATAGCCGAAGGGGAGGAGCGCGATCGGGTGGTGACCCTGGTCGAACGTCTCGATGGGGCTGTCGACGGCCTGATACACCAGGCTCGCCGAGGGAGGTTGACGGGGGGGGAAGCTTCAGACCTTGCCGACCTGGTTCGCCGGCGCATCGTCTTCTGGGGGGTGCTCGCCGAGGAGCAGGGCCGCCCCCTGGTTGCGAATGTGCCGACCGCGCCGCTCAGTGTGAAGGCGGATGGGGACGAACTTGCAGCCGTGGTTGATGCCCTGATTGGCAACGTCTTCACGCACACCGCCCCGGGAACCTCGTTCCGGGTGGAGGTCGAGAAGCGCGGAAGTTCGGCGGTCCTCTCGGTGGCCGACTCCGGAGACGGCTTCCCCCCCGGCGTCGAGGTAGAGAGGCGAGGGGAGAGCGGGGCCGCTTCAACCGGTCTCGGCCTCGACATCGTCAAACGGCTGGCCGAACAGGCCGGCGGAGCCATGAAACTGGGCCGCGCCCCGGAGGGGGGCGCGGCCGTGGTGGTGGAGTTTCCGCTGGCTCCCGTCTAGTCGTCCAGTCGTCCGGTCATTACTCGCCGGCCTGGAGGCGAAGGGCGCCGTCTTC
>CAYUKI010000215.1:0-4378 GCA_964445235.1 uncultured Acidimicrobiia bacterium
GGTTCCGCAGCCTCACCGACATCGACATCGTCGCCCTACGACCGCCGACCGCCCCGGGACCGGTTCACTACCACACCGGCGACGGCGTTGAGGAATGCCTCATCGTCACCGACATCGACCCCACTCTCGATCCCGACCCCACCCGCTTCGATGTCATCATCGGTGAGGTCAAGACTGCCGACGCCACCCTCAACCCCGCCCTCCGCACTCCCGGTGCCCTACACGCCGCCCTACGACGCATCGGTGACCTCTACGCGACGCCCCTCGACGATGTCGTAGACCAGCTCCTCGCCAAAGGTGCCTCCATCACGCCTACCGCCCGGGTCCGACTCGTCGCCTTCGCCGGCCACGGGCAGATCAGCACGGGAACCAGCGTCCAACTCGGGGACGCTGCCCGGTTCATCCGCACCCACCTCAGCCGCCATCGGGACCTCTACCGGGTCACCCGCTTCGCAGACCCCGTCCTCGCCCTGCTCGAACTCATCGACAAAGTGACATGAAAAGTCTGACGATCAGATTGCGGCGCCATTCGAGAGTGACATAACCGATGCTGGTCCTCCAGCTGCTTGCGAAGGGTTGAGTCCGCGATGACAACGCCGACGCCCCCTCCCAGGATCACGATGGTCTTGGCTGTGTTCATGGTGTGGTCCCTTCGTTCACCAGGTCGCTGCGGATGTTCAGTTTCGCCTCTTGATCGATCAGTGTTGGCACCGCTTGGCTTCGACCTACACGACTAGCTTGAGCACAGGAGCCCGCTCCGAGCGTGTGAGTTGATCGGGGTGACCGTTGGCCACGTCTCGCCATCTCATCCCAGCGAGGACTTCCGTGTCTGCCAGGTCAACCTGGTCACCGGCCACCATTCTGGCTTCCGCATATTCCGCTGTCGACGCCCGCCAGCGCTTCGCCAGTTGAGCATCGGCCGGCTTTGGACCAATTGCGTTGAGGAGATCTGTGGGTGGGTCGATCTCGTAGAGGGCGATTCGTGCGTATATGCGGTGTTGGACTTCTTCGCCAACTTGGGCGTAGCGGTGGAGGACCTCCGCGTTCTGTTCGAGCCAGGCTTGACGGATGGCCGGATGGTCGGCGATCACATCGCGGTCAGCTTCGAGGAGTTTCACCTGGGCCCGAGTACCGCTGGTTCTCCAACGCTTGGCTACCTCTTGTGCTTCGTCGATGGCGGCTTCGACAGCGACGAGCTCGTCAGTCGGGTCGTCGGCGATCGGGCTGTGCCGAATTGTCGTTGCGAGTTCGTCGCGCCATTCGATCAGCTGGCGGTCGGTGGCGGTTTCGACGGGGAGACCCTGGTCGTGGGCGGGCGGTTCGATCACTGATTGTGTTAGCTGGCGTACCAGGCCTTCGATCCGATCCTCGCTGAGAGGGTCGCCGTGGATGTGTGTGCATTCCCCGAGTGGCCCGACAGCGTCGTTGAGCCACAGGTGGGTCTCACCGCGTGCTCGGGAGAGGGCGGTGTATCCGTGTTCGGCTTTGACGCCGGCGTCTGCATACAGGTGGGTGACTTGGAAGGTCTGCCCTTGGGCGGTGTGGATGGTCTGGGCGTAGGCGTGGTCGACGTCCCGGTCGACATACTGTTTGGGAAGTTCGATGGTCTGACCGTCGAGGTCGCGTCGGAAGCAGAGAATCCCGGCGTGAGGATCGACGGCGACGACGGTGCCGGTCTGGCCGTTGCGGAGGTCGGAGTGCGTATACCAGTTGTCGCGAACCACGATGCGGTCACCGGCCTGGAACTGGAGTCCCCACCGGTTGCTAAGGGCGGGTCCGGTTAGCAAACCTGATTCGGTCATGTGGACTCGGGCGAGTTGGTTGAGCATCCACACCTCATCATGACGGGATGCGAGCATCCGGACCTGGTCAAGTCCGTGGTGCTGGGTGTCTTGCCACCAGGCGTCGACCATGGCCGCCTTGGTGGCAAATTCATCCCGGCCGAGGTGCAACCGGCCGGCTTCTTCGTAGTGGTGGACCGCGGCGCCGATCTCTCCATGTCGGAGGCGTATCAGGTTCTGTCGGTCCACGTCGAGTTGTTGACGCTGGTTGACCTGGGTCAGTTCGTCGGAGACCTGCTCGCCAGTGGCGACGATCCGGTGGAACAGGCCGCCCGAATCAACCGATGGGAGCTGTTTGGGGTCACCGATCAGGATCAACTTCCCATCACATACTTCGACCTGGCCGACCAGCCAGGCGAGGTCTCGGGTGGAAACCGTGGAGGCCTCGTCGACGAGTACGACGGTCCCCGGCCCAAGTCGTCGGTCCCTGGATTCGAGGTGGTGGCGGAGCATGGCGATAGTGCCGTTCCAGCGCTCGCCGAGGTCGTCGCCCAGGTTGCGGGCAGCGGCTGCCGAGGTGGCGACACCGACAACCGGGCTCCCGGCGGCCCCGGCGGCGTCGGCATAGGCGGCGATAGCGTAGGTCTTGCCGGACCCGCCCGGTCCCACCACCGCCACCAGCCGACCGTCGAGGTGGGAGAGGTGGCGTATGGCGGCGGCTTGGCCCTCGACCAGCCGGCGGGCGGCGATCGACGCTTCCAAGGTGGCCGAGTCCACGGTGGTCGGGCTGGTGGCGCTGACCGCGGCGAGGACTCGGGCTTCCCGTTCGAGCTGGGTCCGGGTGGTGTAGCGGGGTTCACCGGGGAGGGCCCGGAATCGGACCGTCGAGTCTTGGGTGATCCATGCGGGCCGGTCGGCGGTGACCAGGTCCAGCTCCTCAGGGGTGAGGGTGATTCCTTCGGGCAGGGTGAGTTCGCTGGTGGTGGTGGGGATGATGGTGAGGACGTCACCGGAGGTTTGAGCGGTGCTGAGCACAAGCCCGGCGGTTCCGATCAGTTCGGATGGGGTGGCTCCGTCGGGGTAGAGGGAGGCGACGTGGGCGACAAGGTCACGTTCGGTGAAGACCGCCTGGCGGTCGGTGACCCATCCGGTCACAGCGGTGGCGGCTTCGACGACCTGCTCGGCAGTGGGTCTGAGACCTTGGCGGCCTACGGCGACGACCCGTTCGACCGCTCCGATGACATCGTCGGGTGCGTCGATCGCCCGCTGATACCAGTGAGATTCGACGGTCCCGGTAATCCCATAGTCCTTCATCCTGCGAGCAGATGCGGCCTCATCTTTTGGGTAGGACTTGGCCTGGCGGGTTTCGAGGGTGAAGGTCTGGTAGACCCGCCGGTGGGCTTGCCCGCCGTGCTGGGCGATGAAACGGTCCACCGCTTCGACGATCTCGCTGCGACGGGTAGAAAAGTGGCGGAGCAGCTCCGGTGTGAAGCCCTCCACATCCGCATGGCCGTTGACCACCGGCTTCCATGAGATACCCAGAGTGGAAGTGAGCTGGTTGCGCAGCATTGCCTGATAAACGGTGCCGCCGGCCTTGGCGTGCGCGTAAGCCCGCTTCGCATCGATCGCCCGCCATCCACCATCCGCCCACACCCGGTTGATGACAACCACATGGGTGTGGACCTGGGGGTCATTCGCCCGAGAGGTGTAATGGTCGAAGGCGGCGGCCAGATAGCCCTCCGAGGAGACGCTGCGGGTCTTCATCTTCCACGAGCCTTCGGTGCTCCGGTACCGCTCGACGAGGCGGGATTGGGATGCCCGTTCCTCCATGTAGCGCATCACCTCTTGGACGGCTTGGCGGTGGGCATTTACAACCGCATTTCGCACGTCCTCATTGCCGAACGCGAACAGGAGCGACACCGACTTTGGGGCCGACAAGGTGAGGTCAAGCGCTGCCACCTTCAGCCGGTTGGATCGGGCGAGCGTCATGGCCTCTCCGGCCGGGGTCTGGTGGTTATTCATCAGCTTGGCGAACACGGCCGGGTCGACCACCGCATCGGCGCTCATGTCGAGCCTTTCGAGCCCGGCACCCATCCACCGGGAGGGGGACTCATGGGCGGCGTAGTAGTCGGCCTGATCGGGGCCGGCGGGCCGAAGCACAGGCCGGTCCTCCCCCACCGAATGGGTCAGCTGCTCGGTGTAGTAGGAGGCCTGGGCGGCGACGAGCTTGCCGATCGACAGCACGATCATCGCCTCCGCATCATTTGATGCATCCCTGTAGGAGTTGGCCGTGTCAAGCGTGTTCCGAGGTTGGTTTTCGCGTTTTGGGTCTTGTCGGCACGGCCGAGCTGTGGGTCGAGGCGCGGTTTTAAGGCTCGGATCGTTCTGATCGAGATAGGGGTGATGTCGGGTTGTCAGCTTGGTCTGTGGTTGGCTCCGGGGGATGGTCGGACGTTGCGGGTCTTCTCCGTTATGGGGTTGGGTGGGCACGCGAGGTTTCGGTGCCGTGCATCCCTTCGCCCCGCACCTGGGTGGGGGCATGGAGTGATCCGGCCGTGACCGGTGGACACAATCAACTGTGCGACCCGTGGTGGGGT
>CAYUKI010000216.1:0-4342 GCA_964445235.1 uncultured Acidimicrobiia bacterium
CACCGACCACGTGGTGTCGGCGTAGACCTTGTAGCCCTCCTCGACCCAGTCGAGGAACTGGGGAACCAGTTTGATGTGCCCGCTGACGCCTCCGCCGAAGTGGACGAGGTAGGTCTTCACCCGCCTGCCGTACTTCTCGACCATGGGGACGAAGTTGTTGATGTCGGAGGCGCCACCGGGGCTGGTGTGAAAGTGGAAGACCAAGTCGTTTTGCTCGGCGGCGTCAAAGCAGGCCTCGGCCACCTCCCGGGTGGCGTCGTCCCACTCGTTGGGGTTGGGATTGCCTCCCAGTAGGAAGGTCGTCTTGAGGGCCACCACCCGCTTCTCGCCGACGTGCGAGAGCGCCTGCATCGTCATCTCCTTGTTCTGGGGTAGGAAGGAGACCCACAGGGCGCCGGCGAGGCGATCGCTGGTGGTGACGGCGTCGAGCATCACCTCGTTGAGCGAGAAAGGCTGTTCTTGGACCGGGATGCCGTAGTTGGGAATGACAAGGCCCCGTTCCGACCCCGTCGAGTCGAGGTGGCGAAGATAGGCGGCGGTGTCGGCGAACTCGTACACCGTCGGCTTGACCGGTTCCTTCAGGTTGTAGAACCGCCAGGCCTGCATCTCGCCGATATGGCTGTGACCGTCGATGACACGCCGACCGACCTTGTGAGAACTCACTGTCAGGCCCTCCTCTCGATACGCGCTTCCCGTTGCACTGGCACGATCAACTGTGAGCTCCGACCCCCAACTGAATGTCGGTGGCGGTTGGTGTGGACGTTTACTTTCGGCAACGTCCATCTTCTATGAGACACACTATAGACATCGTCTTTTCGACGCGTCGGGGAAGCGACGGTGACGTGGCCGGTGGAGGCCCATCTGGGCAGCGAAGCCTCGGGCCTCGACGAATCATGCACTATGCTCAACAGAACATCGCCTTTGGTAGGCGGATCAGCCAGCCGCCATCGCCGGCGCGAGCGTGAGGGGCGGCATGCCGATGACCACATCCAGACCAACGAGCCTAGGGCGATGAAGACGGTGGTGGTCGCCCTCGGAGGCAACGCCCTCATCAAGCCGGGCCAGCAGGGAACGCACGAGGAGCAGTCGGCAAACGCTGCCGCCATGGCCAAGGCCGTCGGTCAGCTCGTCGAGAAGGGCTACCGAGTCGTCATCGCCCACGGAAACGGCCCCCAGGTGGGCAATTTGGCGGTTCAGCAGGTCTGCTCAAGCGATGTGGTTCCCCCCCTACCGCTCCACAGCCTGGGAGCGATGACCCAGGGCCAGATCGGCAGTCTTCTCGTCCAGGCGTTATGGGCGGCGCTCCCCCATCACCGAGGCCGGCTTGTCGCGGTGGTGACCCACGCGGTGGTCGATGCCGAGGATCCGG
Organism: uncultured Acidimicrobiia bacterium; assembly: GCA_964445235.1. Lineage (GTDB taxonomy): Bacteria > Actinomycetota > Acidimicrobiia > Spongiisociales > ZC4RG35 > CAYUKI01. The sequence continues at coordinate 1,370 of CAYUKI010000216.1, forward strand.
CGTTCGACGCACCATCGAAGCCGATCGGCCCGTTCCTAGACGCCCAAGCCGAGGCGTCGGCCATTGTGCGCGGCTGGATCGTCGGTGATGACGCCGGCCGGGGACGCCGCCGCCTGGTTCCATCGCCGTCACCGCGGGCCATCCTGGAGGCGGATGCAATCAGCCTGCTGGTCGACGCCGGGTTCTTGGTGATCGCCGGCGGAGGGGGCGGTATCCCGCTGGCGCGTCGCGAGTACCAGTTGACAGGCGTCGAGGCCGTCATCGACAAGGACCGGACGGCGCTCGAGCTTGCCAAGGCGGTGCGAGCGGACGTGCTGGCATTGATCACCGGCATCGATCATGTCCTCCTCGATTTCGGTACGCCCGGCGAACGCCCCATCATCGAAATGACAACACAGGATGCTCAGCGCTACATCGCCGGCGAGCAGTTCGCGGTCGGGAGCATGAAGCCGAAAGTCGAAGCTGCAGTAGAGTTCGTAAACGCCGGCGGTGAGTTCGCCCTCATCACCTCCCCGGCCTGTCTGGTGGCCGCCGCCGCTGGCGAGGCCGGTTCCCGCATCGTTCGGAGCGGTGCTGCGTGAGCCTGCTCTCCATTGAGGTCGTGCCAAACACCTACCTCGATTCGGTCAAGCTCCTGGCCGCGGCACGGGCCATTCAGGACACCCCCGGCGTGGAATGGGAGACGGTGGTGATGGGAACGGCGGCCAACCTGGAGTCGCTTGCCGAGGAGGGATTCGATCCCGACATGGACGGCATCGGAGCCAACGATGTGGTGATTGCCGTGCGCGGCGAATCCGCCGAGGCCATCAAGGCCGCATTCGCCCTCGCCCGGGCGGACATGTTCGACGCCCGCGGTTCCTCCGAGGTGTCGACAAGTGGCCCTGTGTTCCGCAGCCTCACCGAGACGTCGACGCTGGCCGAGCCCCCCAACCTCGCCCTGGTGTCGGTGGGCGGTGCCTACGCAACCCTGGAGGCGCACAAGGCGCTCACCGCCGGGATGGACGTGTTGCTGTTCAGCGACAACGTACCGGTCGAAAGAGAGATCGAGCTGAAACAAAGAGGCCGGGAACTGTCGAGGTTTGTCATGGGGCCGGGTGCCGGCACCGCCATGATCGACGGGCTGGGGCTGGGGTTCGCCAACGCCGTCAACCGTGGCTCGATCGGGGTGGTGGCCGCCGCCGGGACCGGCGCCCAAGAAGTGATGACCCTCATCCATCGCGCCGGCCTCGGGGTGAGCCAGGTGATAGGGGTGGGCGGCCGAGATCTCTCAGAGCATGTGGGCGGCCTGATGACATCGATGGCGATTGATAGCCTGGAGAACGATCCCTCCACCGACGCCATCCTCCTCGTCTCCAAGCCGCCGTCGGCCGCGGTGGCCCGCCGGATCCTCGCCCGCGCAGGCTTCAAGCCCCTGGTGGCATCGCTGATCGGCCTCGATGAAGCAATCGAGGTCCCCGAGCGAGTCACCCTCACCTCGACGCTCGAGGAAGGGGTGACCGCGGTGTGCGCCGCCGTCGGCTCGACACCGACCTGGATCGACGAGTCGCTTGTGGATGCGGTGGCGGCGGCGGCCGCCCGGATCGACCCGGGGCGGACTTCCATCCGTGGCCTCTTCTCCGGCGGCTCGCTCTGTTACGAGGCCATGATTGCGATGGCGAGCCGGGGTCTCACCGTGTATTCCAACACACCACTCCGGAACGGATGGTCGCTCGGCGACGCCCCCGCCGGCGCCCACATCTGCCTCGACCTTGGCGAGGAGGAGTTCACCAAGAACCGGCCCCACCCCATGATCGATCCGCTGGCGCGTATCGAGGCCATCGACCACCATGGAGCCAACTCCCAGACGGCAGTGGTCCTCCTCGACGTGGTCCTCGGATACGGCAGCCACGACGATCCCGCCGGGCTCATCGCTCCGGTGTGCCGGGAGCTGATGTCGGATCCCGACGGCCCCAGGGTGGTGGCCTACGTGTTAGGTACCGACGCCGACCCCCAGGATCTGGGGTCGCAGCGCCGCCAGTTGGAGGACGCCGGGTGCATCGTCGCCCCCACCAACATGCGGGCCGCCCTCACGGCCATCGCAATCGCTACCCGATCCCCCGATGTGAGTGCCTTGAGGGGGAAGCTGGTGGCACCGTGACCATCGCCCTCATCACCTACTCGACCAAGCCGCGCGGCGGCGTCGTTCACACTCTCGAGCTGGCCGAGGCGCTGGCACGCCAGGGTGAGGACGTGCAGGTTGTCGCTCTCGGTGACGCCGACACCGGGTTCTTCCGCCCGGTGGAGGTGTCCCACGTCCTCATCCCCCCGCCGGCCCGCGCCGAGACCCTGGACGAACGCGTGTTGCGCTCCGTCGACGCCCTCGCCGAGGGCCTGGCCCCGCTTGCCTCCCGCTACACGGTCTTGCACGCTCAGGACTGCATTGCCGCCCGCGCCGCCTGCCGGGTCCGAGACAGCCGCGCGGGCACCGGTCCGCTGGTGGCTCGGACCGTCCACCACATCGACGACTTCACGACCGAGGCGTTGATCGATTGCCAGCGTCGGTCGATCCTCGAGCCCGACCATCTGGTCGTGGTGAGCCGTCACTGGCAGCAGATCCTTCGCAACGAGTACGGGGTCGACTCCACGGTCATCTACAACGGGGTCAATACCGAGAAGCTGGCCCAACCGGTCGACTTCGACCGGGACGCGGTCCGCTCCGGTGCCGGTATCGATGGGCGATTCCTCTTCCTCACCGTGGGAGGCATCGAGCCCCGTAAGGGGACCAAGGAGATCATCGAGGCGATGGCACTGCTCAAGGAGCGCCTCGAGGACCCGCCCCTGGCCGCCATCGTGGGCGGCCACTCGTTCCAGGATCACACTGCTTATCGCCAAGCTGCCCTGGCTCGGGCCGCCGAGCTCGGGGTCTCGATGAAGACCGACATCATCCAACTGGGCACGGTGTCCGATCTGGTGCTGGTGGAGTGGTACCACTCC
>CAYUKI010000217.1:0-1319 GCA_964445235.1 uncultured Acidimicrobiia bacterium
CCGGCGTTCACGCGGCGGAGCTAACAACCGGCGGAGCTGACAACTCGCGCAGCTGATCTCAGCCGCCCGGGGATTCCTGCTGGTCCCCGAGCACCTGCTCGCCCGGGATCGACCCTCGAAGCACCTCCTCGATAACGGTGCTCAGGGTCAGGGCATCGACCGGTCCGATCAGGCGAGCCGCCACTATCCCATCGCTCTTGATGACGAAGGTCTCCGGTATGCCGCGGACCCCGAACGCGATGGCCGCCCGGGAGCCTGGGTCCTGGCCGTAGAGCGTGAGCTCGCTCCAGCCCACCTCGTCGAGAAACCGGCGAGCGTCCTCCAAACGGTCTTGGTAGGCGAGGCCGACGAATACGACATCTCGATCCCGGTAGGCCGCGGCGGTGGCCAGCAAGTCGGCATGTTCCACTCGACAACTGGCACACCACGAGGCGAAGAAGTTGACGACAACGACCCGGCCATCACTCAGCCGATCTAGGTCTATGTCGCCCTCTCCCCGCAAGGGCGGCACCACCACCACCGGCACCGGCCGGCCAATCAGCGGAGAGGGAGCTGGCCGCTGGCTGTCGCCGAACCTCCCCGCCAACACCACAGCCAGGGCCGCCGTCCCCGCCACCACGGCGAGACCGGCGGTACGCAACCCCGTCGCCCGACGCCCAGGCCTGTCCACCGTCATGTACAGCCTTGGCCGGCGGCGGCCGCCTTCCGGGCCGATTCCACGTCGGAGCGGGCCTCCTCGGGCAGGCCCGGGTTGGACAGCACCTGGTCGAACAGGTCGACAGCCTCCTCGGTCCGGCTGGCACCACACCACAGCACCTGAGCCTTGAAATACCCGGCGAGGGCAAAATCGGGTCGCAGATCGAGGGCGCGGTCGAGCAGGCCGGTGGCCAGCTCGACCTCGCCGTTGCCGTCGAAGACCATCCAACCGGTTTTGGCAAGCGCCTCGGCCTGCTCATCGATGGTCGGTTCGTTCTCCAACACCGCCTGATAATGGGGGAGGGCCTTTCCGTACTCGCGGGTATCGAAATAGCGATTGGCGAGGGCGAGTCGCATCCCGTTGATGAGGGCGTTGTCGGGGTTGGTGGCGATCACCGCCTCCAGCGTCTCGTTGCTGTACGCCGACGAATCCTCGACTACTGGGGGGACTTTCGGGTTCGACGAGCCGACGAGCTGGATGGCCAAAAGCGTTGCCGCCAACACTGCCCCACCGCCCCACAACCATCCGGACTTGGCAGTCCGGGGGGGGGAAAGCACGACTGGTGGTGGAGCCTCAGCTTCGGCCAGGGCACTCACTTCTGCCTCGGCGCCGCCCTCGCGCG
>CAYUKI010000217.1:1329-4331 GCA_964445235.1 uncultured Acidimicrobiia bacterium
CTGTAGTTCCAGGTCGACCAGGTCTACTTGGGCGGCAGCAGCCGACGCCTGCGGTGCCGTTCGGCGGCGTCCAACGGCCAAAGAGGCGCCCACCACCAACACGGTGGCGGGAACGATCCAGAGAGCCGCGGTGCGGGCCGAGAGCGGTGGGTCGAGGAGCACCTCGGGGCCATAGGCGGCGACGAAGGCATCGATGATCTGGCTATCCGACCATCCCGTCCCCACTCGTTCAACCATCAGCGCCTTCATGTCCAGGGCGATTTGAGCCTGGCTGTCGGCTATCGCGACGTCACATTGGGGACAGCGCACCTTGTCGGCCAAAGACTCCAGTCGGGCTTCGGTCGGCTCTCGAGCAGTGGCGACGGCGACGATCACAAAGAGCGCCAATAACGCGGTCACGGCCGCCGAGACGATTCGTCCAGGCCTAGCCAACGAGTGCCGGTTCCTGCCGGTTGGTGGCGAACTTTCGACCCCACCAGGCCCAACTTCCCCCGGCCGCGCTGATGAGGCCCCCCACCCAGACCAACCATTGCAGCGGAGACGTGTTGAGCTGAAGGCGCACACTGGTCGAATCGATGGCCATGAGGGTCACGTACAGGTCCCCTCCCACCCGCGTCAACAACGCCGGGGAGGTGATGACCATGCCCCGCCGGTCGTAGTTGTTGAGGACCGGCGCCAACTCTCCGATGATGGTCTGCCCTTCGCTGACCGAAAGCCGCGCTCCCACCGCCAGGCGGTTGGGGAGACGCTGTTGGAAGCCGCTTCGGTATTCGATCTCGTAACCAGCGAAATTGACCGATTCACCCGGCTCGAGGGTCACCTCGGTGTGGTCGGAGAGGTTGGCGGCGAAAGCGATCCCGACCGCCACCAGCACAACTCCGAGGTGGGCAAGCTGGCCTCCCCAGAAGCCCGGATCGTTGGCCAGCACCGTCCGTAGATGACGGACCGCCGATTCTCCCCGCACTCGGCCGAGGCGGCGGGCCCCTACCCAAAGTTGGCGGACGATGACCCCGGTTACGAATACTCCGGCCACCACCGCCCCCACCACGTAGCCGAGCCGGGAGGAGAAGACGACGGTGGCGGCCCCCGCCAGCACCGCCACCTGGAGCGGTACGCGGATCCTTTCCCAGACCAGCGACGGACGCGCCAGCCGCCAGGGCATGGCCGGACCGAATCCCATTACCAGCAACAACGCGAAGGAAAGCGGCACGGCCAAGCGGTCGAAGAACGGTCGAGCCACCCCGATCGGGGTGCCCGTGACCGCTTCGGCCACCAGGGGGTAGATGGTGCCGGTCAGGACCACGGCGGCGTAGACCGTCAGCAGGAGGTTGTTGACCAGGAAGGCACCCTCCCGACTGATCATCGACTCGAGTCGAGGCGCCGAGGCAACTCGGTCGGCGCGGCTGGCCAAGAGCCAAAACGAACCACCTAGCACCAAGACCAGGAAGGCGAGGAGGGTCGGGCCGATCGCAGACTGAGTGAAGCTATGAACCGAGGTGATCGTCCCCGATCGGGTGAGAAAAGTACCGAGGATCGTCAGCGAAAAGGACGAGATCACCAGGACGAAATTCCAGGCGGACAACATGCCTCGCCGGATCTGCACGAGGGCCGAGTGCAGGAAGGCAGTGGTCACCAACCAGGGCATGAAGGAGGCGTTTTCCACCGGGTCCCACGCCCAGTAGCCGCCCCAGGAAAGCACCTGATAGGCCCACCACCCACCGAGGGTGATCCCGATGGTCAGGAACGACCATGCCACCAGGGTGGAACGCCGGCTTCGTTTCAGCCATTCGGTGCCTGGCGCCGACAACGCCAGCGCCGAGATGGCGTAGGCGAAGGGGACGGTCATGCCCACGTATCCGAGATAGAGCATGGGCGGGTGGATGGCCATCAGGAGGTGGTTCTGAAGCAGCGGGTTGGGACCCAGTCCGTCGATGGGGGCCGACGCCGCCGCCCAAGGCCATGGGGAAGTGGCAAGACAGGACGACTCGGCAGCCTCCACGCACACCTCGAAGGGGTTGGCGATGGTGGCCATTAGTCCAAAGAAGAAAAGCGCTACCGCTCCCATGACGGCCAGTGCCCCGGCTCCCAACCGGTCGGGGGCGACCGCCTCGCGTCGGGCCGCCCGCCAGATGAACACGGCCAGCACCAGGCCCCATAACACGATGCTCCCTTCCAGCGCCGCCCAGGCGGTGGCGACATTGAATGGGAAAGGGGTCAACCGCGAGTGGTGGTTCGCCACGTAACCGATCGAGAAGTCGTTGCCCAGCAGCGCGGCTTCGAGAGCCCACATCGCCAACCCCCCCCCGGCCAGCAGCCAGCGGGCGGGCTGGAGCAGTGACCGGCCAGTACCACCGCTGGCATCGCGTCGCGCGGCTCTGATCCCGGCGCGTAGTAACCAGAGGGAGGCGACCAGGCCAACGAGAACGCTGAGGGATCCGAGCAGAGCCAGCATCAGGTAGGTGGCTGGTAGGGCTGTCCCTCCGGGGTGCGATACGTCTCGTCGTGCTTGACCAAGAGCAGGTCGGCGACGAAGGTCTCGTCTCGCCAAGCTCCTTCGACCAGCACCTGGAGGTCTTCGGAAAAGAGCTGGGGGGGGGTGGAGGTGAGGAGAATGGGGATGGTGGCGCCTCCGTCCGTCATCTCGAACCTGTAGTCGTCACCTTCCTTCTCCACAGTGCCAGCCTGGACCAGGCCGCCTATGCGAAAGCGCTCGCCGTTTCCGAACTCGGTCCGGCGAGCCACGGCTTCGCTGGGCGTCAAGTAGAAGATCGTATTGTCACCAATACCGCGCCAGATCAAGAACCCGAGTATCACAAGGACCGTTGCCACAGTTGGGACCACAAACTTGGTGTGGGTCATCGCAGCTTCCTGGCCCTCCGCCATAACGAGACCGAGTAGCCGGCGATCAACCCGTAGGTGACCAGATAGGCGAAGGTTACCCAAGCGGCAGCCACCGACCCCCTCCGCACGAGCATGAGACCTCAGGTTCCCCCCCCAAGCGA
>CAYUKI010000218.1:0-4330 GCA_964445235.1 uncultured Acidimicrobiia bacterium
GGGGTTGATGAACAGCCCGGTGGGCCGACCATCGGCGAGCAGCGGGACGAGATTCTGGTCGACGCCGCCGGTGGACTGGATCTGCTTCTGCAGCTTGGCCTGCACCTCGTGAAAGGTCTTGAGGTTGTTGTCGAGGACGGCCATCTCGGTGGCGATCCGCTCCGTCTCCAGGCCGGGGACCGCATTGCCGCGCTGGCGTTCGAGATCGCGGAAGCGCTGCGAGCTGGAGCGGATCATGTTGACCACTTCGGCGAACTGCTGCTCGGCGATCGTGCGGCTCATCTCCCCGTACTCGGCGTCGGTCGGTCGCTCCACCGTCCCCGGGCTTTGCAGCCAGGCCTCCCAATCGAACGGGCGGCGCGGTCCCTGGATCTGCTGACCCGTGGTCGGGTCGAGGCCCAGACCACCGGCCTGGTACGACACGGGCGCATGGAAGGCCATGGGCTACATCCCTCCGGGCGGGAGTGGTGGGGCGGGCATGGGCGGCGGTGGCCCCGGGGGCACCGGCTGCGGTGGGGCAATCTGGGGCATCGGCATGGGGGGTGGGGCGGGCATGCCCGGGACCATGGACTGGGGCGGCATCGGCATAGGCATGGCGGGTGGGACCGGTGGCAGCGGCCCGGCGGTGGGCGCGGAGGTCGGGGCCAGGAACCCCGGGCCACCCGGCCGTGGGGGTTCTTCTAAAGGAAGAAGGGTGGGTTCGGGGACGGGCATGATGGCGGGCTGGGGGTTGCGGTAGAGGCGTTCGGCCTGGTGGATCTGCTCGGCGAGGGTCATGGCCTCCTCGTAGGGGATGCCGCCCTCCAGCATGGTCATGAAGTCGTCCTTGACCACCGGGGAGAGGTCGGTCAGATAGTCGAGGGATTGGCGCAGGAAGTCCTCGGGCATGCGGGAATCTTTCAGCTTCTCGAGCTGGTCCGGTTTGGTGACCCAGACGTCCTGCCAGATGCGGGGCAATTCGGCCTCCGGGATCTCGGCGGCGCCGAGGGAGAGGTCGCCGCCCTGGAGGTGGCGGGCCATGCGCTCGGTGTCGCGGTCGAGCTCGGCCTCCATGCGGGCGGCCATTCTTTCGATTAACGGCATGTGTTTCGACTCATATGCCAAGGGTTTGCACTCCGGCCTGGATACCAGCGGTTGGGAGCACGACGCCGGGACCGATACCGGCCCCGGCGCCAATCACGCCATACGGCGACCCATTCTGGGGGATAGCGGCGCCGCCCCCAGGAGCAGCAGTTAAGGCCCCCTGATCCGGCATGATGGGTGCGCCCGGGGCGACCATCGGGGGTTGACCCATTGGCGGGCCGAAGCCACCCGGCATGCCGCCGTTTCGGGCTTGCTGGGACATCGACGCAAGCATTGGATCCATGCCCGGCAAAAGCCCGGATTGGCTGGCGGCGTCGGCCGCGACTTTGAGGAGGTCGCCGCGCTGGAGGCGGCGGGTGAGGCGGTCGTCGACGGCCTTGGTGTACCAGGGCTCTTTGCGGATGCGGTCCATGGCCTTGCCCTCGCGGACCTCGTCCGGGTTGAAGCCGAGGTGGGCCATGGCCTGGTCCTCGGAGAGGAGGCCGGCGTTGACGAGCTCGATGACCCAGCGACTTTCGACAATTTTGGAGGTGGCGGGCTCGGGGTCGAGGGTCCAGCGGATGCCGACGGCCTGCTGCATGTCGTCCGGGCCCATGCCGATCCACTGGGCCTCCGGGGTGGCGACGGCGCCGGGCGCGAGCGACCTTCTGACCCAGATGGTCTCCTTGACCTTGGTCTGGATGAGCTCCATGACGAAGTAGGTTTCCTGCATGAGGCACTGCTCGATGTTGTAGACGAAGGGGTGGAGCTGGAGCTTGGCCTCGGCGAGGTAGGACTGGATGGCGAAGCCGGCGCCGGCCAGGTCGCCGGCGCCGATGGGGCCGAGCTTGGCGGACATGCTGGCGGAGGCCAGCCAGCCCGAGACCATGCCGTACATCTCCTGCAGGCCGTTCGGGATGCCGGGGTGCTCGACCTGTTTCATGTCGTCCTCGGTGCCCATGGTGACGACGGAGGCGTAGGGGATGTCGTAGGAGGGGGCTTTGGCGGGGTCGCGGTCCTGGCCCTCCATGGACTCGGCGGGGACGGCCTCTTTGCGGGCGATGGGCATGGCGGCCTGCATGACGGCCATGTTGAGCATGGCGGTGGCGAGGAAGGACTGGAAGCGGGTCATGTCGAGCTTGTTACTGGCGACGGAGTAGCCGACCTTGCGGTCGTTCATGTAGTTGTGGAGGATGCCCGGCGCGAAGAAGTAGGGGACGCCGGGGTAGCCGTGCTCGATCTGCCTGACGAGCTTGCTGTGTTTCCCGGCATGGACCATGTAGCTGACGTACCGGTCCGACCAATGTTCGATCAGTTCGAGCGTCTCGGGGTACTTCTGGCCCTCCTCTTCGGAGAGGGGGCGGCCGAGGCGTTCGCCGAAGCCGAAGTCGTCGGAGTAGTCGAGGTCCAATTCTTTGAGGGTCGGGTAGGTCTGGCGGTGGGAGATCTCCATGACCTCGGCGAGGTGGTCCGCTTCCCAGAGGGGGTAGACGGTGGCGGTGTCGACGTGGATGCGGGCGAGGGGGACGCCGCGCCGGCGTTTCTCGGCGTCGACCTCCTCGTCGTCGACGTCGGGGTCGAGCCCTTTCTGGAAGACGGGCTCCCAGCGCTCGGCGTCGTAGACCCACTTGACCCAGCCGCCGCCCTCGACGCAGGCGTCGGTGAGGGCCATCTGGGCGTCCTGGCCGGGCACGCGCTGGGAGGCGGCTTTGAAGAGCTCCTCGAGGAAGTGCTCGAGCTCGGTGGTGTACTCCTGGCCGAGGTCGGAGGTGACCTCGCCGGGCATGGCGGTGCAGGTGGGCCAGCGCAGGGTGAGGGTGGCGACGACGCGGGCGATCTCGTCTCGTACCACGGTCGACTGCATGGTGGTATCGACGATGCGGAGCCATTCCGGGAGGGTGGGCGGGTCCTCGAGGTCGCGGTTGTGGCGGAGGTCCTCGAGCTGCTGGTCCTGCTCGGTGTAGGCGGTCTCGAGGAAGGACTTGAGGCGGTCGAGGTACGCGGTGTCGGGGGCCCCGGCGACCTCCTGGGTGCGCAGTGCGACGGCCACAGCCCCACCTCTCGCGAACGGTTCAGGCCTAAACCATGATGGGTCCATGATACAGGGAACGGGTGCGGCGGGGGTTTTCGGGGGGGGCTGCTTCCTTTTAAATAACCCCTTCTAGCGGGGGACGAAGCGCCAGGGCTGGGGGCGGGGCCGGGCGGAGCGGGCGGCGGCGGCGCCCATTAACAGGTAGCGAGCAGCGTCGCCGGAATCGTCCCTCCAGCCGTCCTGGTTACTGGCCTCCTTCACGTCCATGAAGTCGTGGGGGTCGCGCTGGGCGGTTTCCAGGAAGGCGATGAGGTTGGTGCAGTTGGGGCTGATGGTGAGCTCCGGGGGGACGGCGGTGGTCATGCCGCGGAAGAGGGCTTTCTGGATGCGGGACCAGCCCTCGTGGCGTTTGTTGCTGGCCTTCTGGAGGAGGAGGCCGCCGGCGCGGTACTCGTCCTCGAAGGAGGGGCCGCTGATGCCCTTCTTGCCGTTCTTCCAGATGGAGGGGTCGGCCCAGGTGGTGCGGCAGGAGGGGTAGCTCTCGGAGAGGGAGAGGATGATTTTGGCCTGCATCTGGGGGGGGATGCCGGGCTCGAAGAGCTCCTGGAAGATGTAGGTGTTGGGGTAGGGCTTGGCGGGGTCGGTAGCGGCCCAGAGACAGCAGGCGGGTGCGGCTTCGCCGTAGTCGAGGCCGCGCCAGACGCGCCAGTCGGGTGGCGGCTCGCGGTGTTCTGGGAGGACGTGGACGTCGCGGCGGAAGCCGGAGAAGAAGGTGCCGGCCTGGAGGTCCCAGGAGCCGGTGGCCATGGACTTGCGCATCTCCGGGTCCGAGATGGAGAGCTGGTTGGCCTTGGTCTCGGCCCAGTTGATGGAGGGGTTGTCGGCGGTGGCGATGGGGATCCAGCCGATGCGCTTCTGCTGGTCGAGCTCCGGGAAGTCCGGGTGGGTGGTGCGCACCGTCCAGACGTCGCCCCCCTGATGGCCCGCGACGAAGAAGGCCTTGTGCTCCATGTGGGAGACGCCGATGGAGTTGGTGGTCAGCAGGACAATCGGCCACCTGGTGGGGTCGGAGGGGATGACGCGGGACCAGAGGAAGGTGATCTGCTCCCAGGTGAACTCGGTCGACTCCTCGAAGACGACGGCGTCCCAGAGGTGGGAGCGGTACTGCTCGTAGTCTTTTTCTTCGACGCAGTGGTGGTAGCGGGTCTGGGAGCCGTTGGCCCAGTAGAAGGTCTT
>CAYUKI010000219.1:0-1233 GCA_964445235.1 uncultured Acidimicrobiia bacterium
TTTCGGCGACCGACGAGGACGTCACCGGTTCGGCCGACTGACGTACGGCGATGTAGATCGCCCGGCGAGTGGGGTCGCCCAGGGAGGCGGTCAGGTCACCGATCGAGCGGTCAAGGGCAGCTGAATCTGTTACCAACTCGGAAAACTATAGTTCCGACTTCCTTCTAGACACTACGCGGATAGGGGAAACTTGGCGGATCTCACCGGGCTCGAAGTGGCCCTGGCCGGCCTCGAGGAGCCGCTCCTGGGTCGATCCCTGGGAGAGTTGGGGTTGATCCAGTCGGTCGAAGGGCGGCGATTGGGCCCCACCCGGGTCACCATCGGGATTCCCGCTCCCAACCATCCGCGGCTGTCGGTACTCGATCGGGTGGTGCGGGAGGCCCTGTCGGCGGCCGGGGTCCGATCCGCCGAGGTTTCCTTCGTGCCCATGGACGATGCCGCCCGCCAGGCCCTAGTCGCCAAGCTGTCCGCCGGGCCGGGGGTGGGAAAGCCGGGGTCGGCCACCCGGGTGGTGGCGGTGGGCTCTGGGAAGGGTGGAGTGGGCAAGTCGTCGGTCACCACCAACCTGGCCGTGGGTCTGGCCGAAGCCGGCCATTCCGTCGGGGTCATCGATGCCGACATCTGGGGCTTCTCGATTCCCAAGATGCTCGGGATCGAACATCCGCCGCTGGTGGTCGAAGAGAAGATCATTCCGCCTCGCGCCCATGGGGTCAAGGCCATGTCCATGGATTACTTCGTCGACGAGGACACGGCCGTGATCTGGCGTGGTCCGATGCTCCACAAGGCCATCGAGCAGTTCATCACCGACGTGTTGTGGGACTCCCCGGATTTCCTGCTTGTGGACATGCCGCCGGGCACGGGGGACGTGGCCATCTCGCTGAGCCAGTTCCTGCCGCGGGCGCAGGTGCTCTTGGTGACGACACCCCAACCCACCGCGCAACGGGTGGCCCGGCGGGCGGGGTTGATGGCGAAGAAGGTCAACCAGGAGGTACTGGGGGTGGTGGAGAACATGTCGTGGTTCACCGGAGACGACGGCAGGCGTTACGAGCTTTTCGGCAAGGGCGGGGGAGGGGCTCTGGCCGGGGAATTGGGGGTGCCGTTGATGGCTCAGATCCCCCTCATCCTGGCGATGCGGGAAGGGGCCGACGAAGGGGTGCCGGCCATGATCGCCGCTCCCCAGAGCGAGGCCGCCGAAGCCTTTCGAAACCTGGTCAAGGCGGTCGTTGAGCGGCG
>CAYUKI010000219.1:1333-4322 GCA_964445235.1 uncultured Acidimicrobiia bacterium
AGAGCGAGGCCGCCGAAGCCTTTCGAAACCTGGTCAAGGCGGTCGTTGAGCGGCGTCCCCGAGTCCGCACCAGACCGGAGCTCGTGATCAAGGGCTGACAATCCTTCTGTGCGGGTTTTCGGTTGTCTTGCCACCGAAAACCCGCACAGAAGGGTTACAGAGAATCCAGCCCGCGGCGAAATCCGTCGGACATCTCCGCGACTTGTGAGGAGGTGATGGTGAGGGGCGGTGAGATCTGTAGTCCCCCCCCCACCATGATCCGGGTCATGATCCCCGCCGATCGACAGGCGACCACCGCCCGGCCTCCGAGGGTCGGGTCCGAGTCGTCGAGCTGGATCGCAGCCATCGCCCCGACCCCCCCCCGGACGGATGCCACTACCGACAGGTCCGTGAGCGGTCGAATCGCGTCCAACAACTCGGTTTCCAGCTCGAGGGCGCGGGCAAACAGGCCTTCGCGCTCATAGAGGTCCATCACCACCAGGCCGGCGACACAGGCGGTGGAATGCCCCGAGTAGGTGTAGCCATGTCGCCACACCAGGCCCGGCGTTGCGAAAAACGGGGCCGCCACCTTGGGGGAGGCGATGATTCCCCCCAGCGGTTGATAACCGGCCGTCACCCCTTTGGCGAAGGTGATGATGTCGGGTCGAAGGTCAAAGCGGGAGGCGGCAAACCAGTCCCCGCAGCGACCAAAACCGGTAATCACCTCGTCGGCTATGTAGAGAGCACCGGCCTCCTCGATGATCTGGCGGACCCTCCGGAGGTAATCGACGGGCACCGGCCGCACGCCTCCGGCCCCGATGACCGCCTCCACGAACATCCCGGCGATGCGTTCGGGGCCATGGTGGTCGATGACCTTGGCAACGGCCTCGGCGTCGTCGTAGGGCACGAACACGATGTCTGACACCAGCTCGCCATAGCCGAGGCGGTTGGGTTCGAGTCCGCCCAAGGCGGTGCCGTAGGTGTGCATGCCGTGGTAGGCGAACTCTCGGGCGATGAGGATGGATCGCCTCGACTGTCCCATCTCATGGGCATAACGGCGGGCGAGTTTGGCGGCGGTATCGACGGCATCGGAGCCGCCGCTGCCGAAGAACACCTTGCTGTCGGGGACCGGCGCAACTCCGGCGAGGCGGTCGGCCAGCGCCAGGGCCGGCCGGGTCACGAAGTCGCCGAAAGCGTGATAGGCGTGGAGCTTTCCTTGTTGGGCTCCCACCGCATCGGCGATCTCCCGGCGCCCGTACCCAAGGTTGGAATACCAGAGGCTGGCGGTGGCGTCGAGGTACCGGTGCCCGGACTCGTCAAAAACGTAGATGCCCTCCCCGTGATCGACTACAAAAGGTGCCGAGCCGACGATCTGCATCGGCGCGAACGGATGCCAGAAGGAACCCATGTCGAAGGAGAGTACCCAGGCTGGGGAAACCCACCGGCCTTACAAGGAGAGCCGACCCAGTTCAGGGCCAGCTACCCTCCCGCCATCGCTCAGTCCGAGGGAGGAGATATGGCCTGGCAGCTTTGGATTGACGGGCGCTGGCAGGAACCGATCCGTGGCGGCACCATGAAGGTCGAGAACCCGGTCACGGGCGAGATCATCGACGAGGTGTCCGAGGCCGGTACGGCCGACGTTGACAAAGCGGTGCAAGCCGCCAAGACGGCCTTCTACGACGGCCGGTGGTCTCGCCTGTCGAAGGCGGAGCGGGCGGCTGCCATCTACAAGTTGGCTGATCTGCTCGAAGCCCGGGCCGACGAGTTCGCCAAGGTAGAGACCGAGGACACCGGCAAGCCCTATGCATTCATGAGTCGGGGCGGCGATCTGCCTTTCACGATCGACAACCTCCGGTTCTTCGCAGGAGCAGCTCGTTCGACCCAGGGAACCGCCGCCGGCGATTTCATGAAGGGCTACACCTCGATACTGCGTCGCGAACCGGTGGGGGTGTGCGGTCAGATCACCCCTTGGAACTACCCGGTGATGATGGCGGTGTGGAAGATCGGTCCGGTCTTGGCTGCCGGCTGCACGACCGTATTGAAACCCGCCCCCTCGACTCCCCGGACCACCTTGATGCTGGCAGAGCTCACCAAGGAGGCGGGCATACCCGACGGCGTAGTCAACGTCGTGACCGGCGGTAACGAGGTCGGGCAGGCGATCGTCGAGCATCCTGATATTCGCATGGTCTCGCTGACGGGTTCGGTCAACACCGGCAAGAAGGTGATGGAGACCGCCTCCAAGACCCTCAAGCGAGTTCATCTGGAACTGGGTGGCAAAGCGCCACTGGTCGTGTTCGACGACGCCGACCTCGACGCTCTGGCAGCCGGAGCCACCTTTGCGGCCACCGCCAACACCGGCCAGGACTGCACCGCCGCCACGCGGATATATGTGCAACGTTCCCGATACGGAGATGCGGTGGAGGCAGTTGCGGAGGCGATGAAAAACGTCAAGCTGGGCGATCCATACGACGACGAGGTCACCGTAGGCCCGCTGATCTCGGCGGCGCAGCGGGAGCGGGTGGCGGGCTTCGTGGAGCGGGCGAAGCGCGCCGGCGCCCGGGTGGTGGTGGGCGGTGGCATTCCCGAGTCCCTGTCTTCGGGGTATTACTACAGCCCCACCGTCATCACCGACGCCAAACACCGCGACGAGATCGTTCAGGACGAGGTGTTCGGGCCGGTGCTGGTCGTGCTGCCGTTCGATTCGGAAGAGGACGGAATCGCCATGGGCAACGATGTTTCCTATGGGCTGGCGGCGTCGGTGTGGACGAGAGACGTGGCCAGGGCGATGAGGGCCGCCTCATTGCTCGAGTTCGGGACCGT
Source organism: uncultured Acidimicrobiia bacterium (assembly GCA_964445235.1). Lineage (GTDB taxonomy): Bacteria > Actinomycetota > Acidimicrobiia > Spongiisociales > ZC4RG35 > CAYUKI01. Next base: position 4,133 of record CAYUKI010000219.1, read on the forward strand.
GTGGATCAACGATCATCTCCCCTTAACTGCCGAGATGCCTCACGGTGGGTTCAAACAGTCGGGATTCGGTAAGGACATGGGTGAGGAAGCAGTGATGGATTACACCGTCTCCAAGCACGTTGTCATCAAGCAGGGCTAGTGCACCGTCTGGGAAATAATCGTGGGGTCTCGCCGGCCCACGACGCCCCTG
>CAYUKI010000220.1:0-4271 GCA_964445235.1 uncultured Acidimicrobiia bacterium
AATCGCCGCAGAGCGGCTAGTTATTGTGTTCCCACGCGGAGCGTGGGAACAAGTGGCGGCTATGGCATTCTCTCTTCAAGCACGGGGTGTGTTTCCGGTCGACCGGCCGCCGATCGAACACGGCGAGGTGAAGCACATTCCATATGGCACCGGTACGTTGAAGGTCAGCCCGCTCGTGGAGGCAGCCATGGAAGCCAGCCTTTCGATGGTGGTCATCTCAGAGGCCCGCGAGCAGTCCAGCCACAACGCGATCGCCGCCGAGATCGAATCGACGCTGACGTCACGCCGCACCCGGGCGGAGACCGGAAGGTCACTCGGCTCGGGGCGGGTCGACTTCCCCGACGCGATCGTCGTCACTAAGGACAAGACCCACCACCTTCTGGAGGGGGTCCGAGCACTTCGCATCTCCAACCTAGACAAGCCCCTCTTCCCCGACGGGTACACCAAGGGCGACCTGATCCAGTACTACGCATCGGTGGCGCCGGTGCTCCTTCCCCACCTTGCCGATCGGGCCATCTCCATGTCCCGGTATCCGGACGGTTGGGACGGTCCCACCTTCTACGAGAAACGCGCTCCCGGCCATCAGCCGAAATGGATGAAGACCGCGCCCCTCTATACGGACTCGGTTGCAGGCACGATCGACTTCCTCCTGGCGGCGGACCGCGAGTCCCTCATGTGGTTTGCCTCGATGGCATGCATCGAGGTCCATCCCTGGCACTCTCGCCACCAAACTCCCGAAACGCCCGATTACGCCATCTTCGACTTCGACCCCGCCGAGGGTTCGGAGTGGGCGCAGGTAGTGGCGGGAGCCAAACTGCTTCGGGTGGCCCTCGATCGCCTTGGCATGCCGGCCTACCCCAAGCTCTCCGGGGCCCGCGGCCTCCACGTCTACGTTCCCGTGGAGAGGAAGTACTCCTACGCCCGGGTGAGGAGGTTCGTCGAGGAGGTGGGGCGCTATCTGGTCGCCGCCAATCCGACCGACCTGACCATGGAATGGGACAAACCAAAACGGCGCGGCAAGATCTTCATCGACCACAATCGCAACGCCTACGGTCAGACGATCGCTTCGGTGTACTCGGTGCGACCCCGACCGGGTGCGCCGGTTTCGGCGCCGATTCGATGGGAGGAGCTCGACCGGTTGCGTAACGGGGACGTCACCATCGCCAACCTCTGGGAGCGGTTGCAGCGCCATGGAGACCTCTTTGCTGCTGTCGTGGGGGGGGGAGTGGGGTTGGAGGTGGCTGAGACGGCACTGGGCCTCGATCACACGTGACTGGCTGTCCGTTGGGCGTGCACGTGGGCATGATCAACAGCTTCCTCGTAGCGGTCGAAGAGGTGCTTTTCCGTGGCCAGGTGCTCGAGGGCGCCCACCCGGTCGAGGAGGGCGTGGTGGGCCGGTTTGGCCCACGGGCTTTGCCCCCAAGTTGATTGATAGATCGTCGTAATCGTTGCGGCGTGGGCCGAGGTCGCGTAGACGGGCCAACCCAGACCGCAGTGGACCGGACAACATCGGGCCGGACAGTACAAGGCAGCCTCGGCCCGTCCTGGCTAGCTTCTGGCCATGGACCTCTATGCCCGGGTCAACATTCTCGGCGGCCGGGCCGTCCGCCTGCCGCGGGGCAATGTACGAGAAGCGATCGCTCTCGACGTCGACCCGGTGGCCCGGGCTCGCAACTGGGTCGCCCAGGGAGCCGACCATTTGCACATCGTCGACCTCGACGCGGCTGCCCACGGCGATTACCGCAACCGGGAGCTGATCGATCGCATCATCGCCGGCGTCGCTGCTCAGGTGCAGGTGGCCGGCGGCATCCGCTCACATGTGGAAGCCGCCCGCCTCCTCGATCAGGGAGCGTGGAGGATCGTGATGGGCACCGCCGCTATCGAGGACCAGAACATGGTCTGGGAGATCTGCCGCGACTACCCGGGACGGATCGCGGTGGCCATCGACGTGCGTCCCGATGACGAGGTCGCCACACGGGGATGGACTCGCAACAGCGGCCGCTACCTGGAGGAAGTCCTCATCGAGATGTCGTCGGCCGGGGTCGCCGCCTTCCTGATCGCTGAGGCTGGTCGTGATGCCTTGGTCGAGCCCCCCAATTGGCGCATGCTTTCCGACGCCCTCGCCGTGGTGGACGAGCCCGTGATCGCCGCCGGTGGAGTCCGCAACCTCGAAGACCTTCGCAGGTTGGTGCGCATGGAGGCGGCCGGTCGTCAGCTGGCCGGGGTGGTAGTGGGGCGGGAGGTGACCGACGGTCGTTTCACCATCGAAGAAGCCAAACAGGTACTCGCCGGGGGGGGACCTCGGCGTGCCCCTGGGAACATCAGCCAGTTGCGCGTGGTGCTGCGCGTGCCCGATTTCCCGCGCAGCGTCGCGTTCTACGAAGGAGTGCTCGGGTGCAAGCGAGTCAAGCAGTGGGACGACGGGAACGGACTCGGCATCCTGCTGTCGGCATCCGACGGTGGATTGGTGGAACTCCTCGGTCCCCCCCCCGGTGCGAGCAACCATGGCTCTTCCCCAACCGGGGTGGAGCTCGTCCTTTACGTCAACGACGTCGACGGCTGGCACGACCATGTGGTCGGCGCCGCGGTGCCGGTCGCCAAACCGCCGGTGGACCATCCGTGGGGAGAACGCAGCTTCGAGATCGAAGACCCCGACGGCACCACCCTCCGTTTCATCGGTCTGGTTTGAACCCGTTCTATAAGGAATCAGGAGTCCGTGCCTCGGGGCCCAGACGAAGCCACCGAAGGACCAAGCTTGATCACAACCGCCTTTGACTCGGTGAAGAAGTCGTAGGAGAAGTCGCCCCCTTCCCGGCCGATTCCGGACTCCCTGTACCCTCCGAAGGGGAGCCGCAAGTCGCGGACGTAGAAGCAGTTCACCCACATGTTGCCGGTCTTGACCGACCGAGCCACGTGGTGGGCTACGTCGAGGTTCTTGGTCCAAACCATCCCCGCCAGCCCGTAGCGAGAGTGGTTGGCGATGGCGATGGCCTCCTCCCCCCTGTCGAAGGGCATGACGGTGGCGACGGGGCCGAAGATCTCCTCCTGGCAGATCCGCATCGAGTTGTCCACGTCGGCGAAGATGGCCGGAGCGACGAAGTTCCCGGCCGCTAGAGCGCCCTCCTCGATGCGGTGCCCGCCCGTCAGCTTCTTGGCCCCCTCGGCCTCCCCGATCTCGATGTAAGAGAGGACCTTCCCCATGTGCTCGGCCGACACCAGCGGTCCCACCTTGGTGGCCTCTTCGAGCGGGTTGCCGACCTTCCAGGCTCGAACGCCGGCGACGAGGCGGGAGCAGAACTCTTCGTAGATCGACCGCTGCACGAGAATGCGCGAGCCTGCCAGGCACACCTCGCCCTGGTTCATGAAGGTCCCGATCAGAGAGCCGGCCACGGCTTCATCGAGGTCGGCGTCGGCAAAGACGATGCTCGCCGACTTGCCACCCAACTCGAAGGAGAGCTTCTTCAAGGTGTGGGCAGCGGCGGCCATGATCGCCTTCCCGGTGTTGGATTCGCCGGTGAACGTCACGGCGGCGACGCCGGGGTGCCGGGTCAGTGCCTCTCCGGCGGAACCTGGCCCGAACCCGTTGACAACGTTGAAGACTCCGTCGGGCAGCCCGGCCTCGGTGCAGATCTCGGCGAGGATGGAAGCGGTGATCGGGGACTGCTCGGCGGGTTTGGCCACCACGGTGCAACCGAAGGCCAGCGCCGGTGCCACCTTCCAAGTCAGCAGCATGAGCGGGAAGTTCCACGGAGAGATGGCAGCCACCACGCCGAGCGGCTCGCGGAGCTCATAGCCGAAGGTGTTGTCCCAGCGCTTGTCGAAGGCCCGGGTTCCGACCATTTCGGCGTAGTCGGCGAAAAACCGGAAGTTGTACGCGGCGCGGGGTACGTCGCGATGGCGAGACTCGACGATCGGCTTTCCCATATCGATCGTCTCCCACCGGGCCAGCTCGTCGGCTCGTCGTTCGATCCCGTCGGCAACCGCCAGCAAGATCCTCTTGCGAGCGGTAGGGCTCATCGTCGACCAGAGGTCGAAGGCTGCAGCGGCCGCCCGAACAGCCCGGTCGACGTCGTCCGCCCCACCCTCGGCCACGACGGCCACGGGTTGGTTGTCGATGGGGCTGATCGAGTCGAAGGTGGCACCGTCCACCGACTCGACAAACTCGCCGTCTATGAAATGGCGAACCTGTTTCATTCAATCCTGCTGCTTTCGATCTTCCATGAGCATTCGCCACGGCGTGCCGCCCACTCCGTAATTCTGAGGCCCCACCT
>CAYUKI010000221.1:0-4255 GCA_964445235.1 uncultured Acidimicrobiia bacterium
TAGCTCCTGACGTACCAAGTCGCGCAACCGGGCCGGCAGAGCTGAGGGATCATCGCCACGCAACGCGGCGAGGCCTGCCACCGTGAAGGCCTGACCCAGCACCGAGCCATCTTGGAGAAGGGATCGATGTTCCGAATCAAGCCCGTCGAGGCGGGCGCCTATGACCGAATGGAGAGACTCCGGAAGGGCCAGACCCGTCACTTCCCGAATAAGCCGGTATCCGCCGGACTCCATGACCAGATCACCGTCGGCCACGAGCTTGCGTACGAACTCCACCGCATAGAGCGGGAACCCCGCCGCCTTGTCACGGATCAGGGTCGCCACCTCCGCGGGGATTCCGGGGGCCAGGCCGGTCACCAACTGGGCCATCGCTTCGTCGCTGAGGGGCCCCAGGTGGAGAGAGAGGAAATGGCGTCGCCCCGAACCCCAGCCGGGTGCTCGCTCCAACATCTCAGGCCGCGCCAGCGTCACGACCAGGATCGGGTGGCGCGGTGATCGCTCCACCAGTTCTTCGATGAACTCGAATAAGCCGGTGTCGGCCCAATGAAGGTCCTCGAACACCAGCACGGTCGTTGCTCGGTCAGAGATGTGGTGGAAGAAAGACCGCAGGGCGGCGAACAGTTCGGTGCGGTCGCCGGGCGGCATCGTGTCCAGTCCGAGCAGACCGGCGAGGCGCGGCTCGATCCAACGCTGCTCCTCGGGTTCGGGCACGTATTCGGCGACGACGGTTCGCAACCTCGTGCGGGAGCGATGGACGTCGTCGGTTTCGGCGATCCCGGCCCGGCTGCGAACCATCTCTCCGAGGGCCCAGAAGGTGAGTCCCTCCCCGTAGGACGGAGACCGGCCCTGATGCCAATACACCGTTTCCACCAGACCGTCGATGTATTTGAGGAACTCCCAGGCAAGCCTGCTCTTGCCGATGCCTGCCTCGCCAGTTACCGACACCAAACGTCCCCGAGACTCCCGCCCGGTGGCGTGAAGTTGGTCCTTGAGCAGGCGCAATTCGTCGTCACGACCGACGAAGGGCGCCTCGAGGTTTCCGGAGCGTCCCCGGCCCCCTCGTTCGGCGACGACCGCAACCACCTGCCAGGCCGGCACGGGAAGCGTCTTTCCCTTGAGGTTTTGGCCTTCCATCTGCTGATATTTGATGGCGCTTTCGGTCAGACGTTTGGTCGACTCGCCGACCAGCACCGTGCCGGGAACCGCCGCCGACTGGAGACGAGAAGCGGTGTTGACGATGTCTCCGACCACCAAACCCTTCTCGTTGCCCCCGGGGCCGACCGACGTCTCTCCGGACAGCACGCCGGCCCGCAGCCGCATTTCGGGCGAGCCGATCTCGGCGCCCAGCGCAGCCACCATGTCGACCAACTCGAGCGCAGCCCGCACAGCTCTCTCGGCGTCGTCATCGTGAGCAATGGAGGCGCCCCAGAAGGCGGTGATGGCGTCGCCGATGAACTTGTCGACCGTCCCGCCAAACCGCTCGACGATGATCCTGGCCCGGTCGAAGTAGCGGATCAGCAGAGAACGCACCTCTTCGGGATCCCGCGATTCGCTGAAGGGGGTGAAGCCGACGAGATCGGCAAACAGCGCCGAGACAAAGCGCCGCTCACCAGCTCCTGAGTTCGCTGATGCTGGTTTGGGAGCAGCCGTGTCGGCCCCCCCAGAAAGGTCCGTGCCGCATTCCGAGCAGAACTTGTGCCCGGGAGAGTTCGTCTGGCCACACTTCGGGCACACCACCGTCAAGGGTGCGCCGCAGTCCGAGCAGAATTTGTGGGTGGCGTCGTTGCCGACGCCACAGTTAGAACAGTTCATGGCCGCCTGCCTCGCTTTGGAGCCAGGGTACCCAGCGCGAACCCAGCGCGATATCTCGATCCCCGCCTTCTGGCTCGGAGTTATGCCCCTACAGGGGCATAACTCCGAGCCAAAACCATGATGGTTTTCCTTTAGCGCGCCGCCCTGATTCGGTCGGCGTACCAGTGGTAGCTCTGTTTGGGGATCCGGCGGCCGGTGGCGTGGTCCACCCACACGAGGCCGAACCGTTGGCTGAATCCGTGGGTCCATTCGAGGTTATCGAGCAGGCTCCACACGAAGTAGCCGCCCATCGGGACTCCCTGACGCAGAGCATCTTCTACCGCTCCGATGTGATCACGCAGGTAGTCGATACGCCGTTGATCGGAAACGGTCCCCTCAGGCCCGGGTCCGTCGGAGTAGGAGGCGCCGTTCTCGGTGATGACGACCCGTCTCGGTCCGTACTGGCGGTTGAGGTGTCCCAGGTAGTCGGTGAGGGCGGCAGGGGTTATCGGCCAACCCATCTCGGTGTAACCCGGGGGGGGCGAGGACCCAGGCGCAACGCCGGTCTCTTCGTCCTCTTCACCACCTGCCGCAACGGTGACGCTCGTGTAGTAGTTGAGCCCCAAGAAGTCGATGGGAACGCCGATGGTCTCGAGGTCCCCCACTTTCACCAGCGTCCCGTCCCAGCGGCCTCGCTCCCGGTAGGAAGCCTGTATGTCGTCTGGGTACCCCTTTCCGAACACCGGGTCGAAGAACCATCGGTTGCGGAAGCCGTCGAAGTGCCGCTGCGCCGCCACGTCCTCGGCGCGATCCGAGGCCGGAGCGGAGGGACGACAGTCGAGGGCGATGCCGACGACGGCGTCGGGAACATTGCCTCGGATCACGTCGACCGCCCGGCCGTGCGAGAGCAGCAGGTGGTGGGCCGCCGCCAGCGCCAACCGCCAATCGGTTAGACCGGGTGCGAAGACGCCTTGTTGATGGCCGAGGAATGCCGCCACCCACGGTTCGTTGTGGGTGATCCAGTGCGACACGCGGTCCCCGAGTGCTGCGGTCACCACCTCGGTGTACTCCGTGAAGGCATCGACCGTTGGGCGGGCCGGCCAGCCTCCCTCATCTTGCAGAACCTGGGGCAGATCCCAGTGGTAAAGGGTCGCCCACGGCGTGATACCGGCGGCGAGTAGTCGGTCCACCAGTCGTCGGTAGAAGTCGAGCCCAGCCTGGTTGATCTGGCCTCTCCCCTGGGGAAGGACGCGGGTCCAGGCGATGGAGAATCGGTAAGCGTTGACAGCAAGTCCCGCCATCAACGCCACGTCTTCCTCGAACCTGTGGTAGTGGTCGCAGGCGACGTCGCCGGCGTCGGGCATCCGACCGGAGGTCGCGGCGAACCGGTCCCAGATCGACTCGCCTTTGCCGTCCTCGCGACCACCCTCGATCTGAAAGGCGGAAGTGGCCACGCCCCAAGCGAAATCGCCTCGAAACAGACTCAAGCGTGCCATTGTCGCATCCAGTTTGGCCGAGCCGCCTCCCCCTTTTGCCAGAACCATTTTTGGGCCCAGAAAGAAGAGACCCGCCGGGTGGTTGGCCCGGCGGGTCTGGTCGGTCCCGGAGGAAGGTTCGGGACTACTTGACGGGTTCACCTTTGGCATCAACCACGTGCCAGACCTCCCCGAGGCCCTGGCCATTGGTCTGGCCGGCCGCCGAGTCGCCCGCAAAGTGGTAGAGAGGCCAGTCGTTGTAAGTGACTTGCTCGACTCCGTCGCTCCGCGTCACGGTGCCGAGCATTGACGCATCGACGCCATCCGCGGCCGACACGGCGCCGGTGAGCGGTGGCCAGTTCGACTCGCAGTCACCGGAGCAGACACTCGGTCCCTGGGCGTCGTTCAAGGACAGGTAGAGAGTGTTGCCGTCTTGATCCGTGAGGATCGCACCGAGCGCCGAGTCGGCGACCTCGATCGCCGGTCCGGCCGCCACGGTCGTGGCGGGAGCGGCAGTGGTGGGAGCGGTTGTGGTGTCGGTGGTCTCCGAGGAACAGGCCGCCACGAGCAGAGCGGCCATTGCCATCATCAGAATCAATTTCTTCATGGTGCTTTCCCCTTTCTCAGAACCTCGACGGTTCTCTCCCCACTACGGCGGGAAATGCAAATCGGTTCGCGGGAGGTGTTTCGTTGTCGGGTGCACGCGGAGATCTAGTCGTGGCTGGCTCCAAGCTGGCTGTGTTGGGCTCCGTCTGTCAGCCAAATGGGCGATAGTGTCTCCTCTGAGGCTGCGTTGATCGCCGGCGGCGGCTTCGGTAGTTAGCCTGACGCATCGGTCCGGTTATTGAGTCGAAGAGGGAGCGAATGACGCGCGGTGCACTCTCACTGAAGACCGTTCTCCTGGGAGGCGGGACTGTGTTGATCTTCCTGAGCACGGGTTGTGGTTCCGGCTCGGAGGAGCCAGTAACCGTGCGGGTTGACTACGACCA
>CAYUKI010000222.1:0-4240 GCA_964445235.1 uncultured Acidimicrobiia bacterium
TGATGGCCTTGGCCACCGAATCGGGATCACCAGGAGTGGCGTCGAGGCCGCGCACCTCGAGCGCCGGTTCGTCTGGCGAAGCGGCGAAGATCGGCATTTCGAGGTGGATAGCCGCCGCCAGGGAGGCGTCGAGATCGAGGTAGAGGGAGGGATGTTCGCCGGCGGCGGGCGCACCGTGACCCCAGGTCGGCGACAAGGCGACGGCGATGTCTGACTCTTCTTTGACCAGCTCCTGGCTGCGGTGGCGAGAACGTACCGGTTCGACCACCACCAGTCCCCCGCCCTCCGGCAGCTCGTCGATGAGACACCGCTCCTGCGCCAGCCAGGGAAGCCATGACTCCATCCCGGCAAAATGCTGGCTCTCGACCAACCGGTCCCAGGTCGACGCTGCCCACGGGTCGGTGTGGAGCAGCTGGCGGGCCGCCGTCGCCACCTCGGCGTCGGGACGGAACTCGCGGGCCGGGTAGATGGAGGCGGTGTCGAGCGGATCTTCGGAGCGCTGAGTGGCGACCGAAAAGACCCGGAGGTCGTCGACGACCTCACCCCACAGGTCGATCCTGACCGGGTCATCGGCTTGGGCCGCGAAAACATCGACGATCCCTCCTCGGACGGCGAACTCACCCCGGCCTTCCACTCGATCCGTGCGGTGGTATCCGAGGTCGGCGAGGCGGCGGGCGAGGTGGGTCGGTTCTGTCTCTCCACCACGGGTTACGACCACTGGTGCCGGGTCGGACGGGCTGAGCCGCTGGGTAGCAGCTCGCACCGACGCCACTGCGATGAGGCCGCGCTCACCGCGTCCGAGCCGGTAGCGCCCCTCGGCCCGTCGAGCCATGGTGGACGCGTTGGGAGAGACGTGCTCAAAGGGAAGCGTCTCCCAGGCGGGGATCAGGACCGCCGATTCGACGAAAAGCGACAGGTCGTCGACCAGCTCCTCGGCATCCAGCTCCCCCGGCACCACCACCAGCAGCGGCCCGTCCGCCGCGGCGGTCATCCCCGCCAGGGCGTAGGCGCGAGCCCCGGCCGGCACCACCCACCGACCTTTCGGGGGGGGGAGACCGATGCGATCCCAGCGATCGACCAGGGCGGCAAGGGGGGCTGACATTGGGAGTGGAGATGGTAGGCCTGGGCGAGTGATCCAACCCCTTTTGGCGCGCCAATCACGACCTATGGGTCGTCTTTGGCGCGCCAGAAGGGTTCAGAAGGGCAGAACGATCCGGTGGTCGGCGTGCAGGACCTTCTCTCCGTTGGCGAGGGTCCGACCTTTTGGAGCAATGACCAACTCGGCGGCGCCTTCCCCCCCCTCGGCGAAGAATGGATCGCCCGCCAACAATGGATCGCCCTCGAAGTAGATCTGGGTGGTCAGCGCCTCCTCGCCGCTCAGTCGCACTTTTACGTGGATGTGACGCGGCCGACCTTCGTAGGAGGGCGGCAAGATGGTTCGAAAGGTCCACCGACCGTCCGCGTCGGCGACCGCTTCGCCGTACCCCTGGAAGTTCTGGTCCCGCACCGCGAGGTTGGGGGAGTTGGGGTGCAGGTAGATACCCTGGCTGTCGACCTGCCATATCTCGACCGTTGCACCTTCGACGGGATCCCCGTTTTCGAACAGGAGCACGCCTTCGATGATCAACACCTCTCCCCCGGCCGGCCCGGGAGCCCCTTCCACTACGGTCAGGTCCGAATCCCGGTCGAGTGGTTTGTCGGGTGGATAGAACGGCCCCTCGGTTTGGGCGGGGGTGATTGTCAGGTCCGGCTCGGTGGTAGGGAGCTGAGCCGAAGTCGCAGTCGGAGTCGTAGTCGAGTTCGGCGATATGGGGGTGGAGTTGAGCGGGGAGGGCGCCGCCGAGCAGGCCGCCACCAAGAGAACAAGCGCGAAACGTCGCAAGGCTTGAGTCATGGACTCAACGGAAGTAGTCGACCGTGCGGCGCAGGCCTTCTCGCAGTGGGGTCGAAGCCTGCCAGCCGAGATGAACCGCCGCCGCCGAGGGATCCACGACCGAACGACGCACGTCGCCGGGACGATCCGGCCCATAACCTGGTCTGACCTTGGACCCGGTGAGTTCGACGAGCAGGGCCGCGATCTGGTTGACGCTCGTCTCCACGCCCGTGCCGATGTTGAGCAACTTGCCGTCTCCGGCCTCGGCCCCCCTCACCACAGCATCGGCAACATCGGTGACGAAAACGAAGTCACGGGTCTGCCTGCCATCACCGAAGATGGTGGGAGGGCGTCCCGACAACATGGCCTCGGCGAAGATCGACACCACTCCAGCCTCGCCATGGGGACTCTGTCGTGGACCGTACACGTTGGTGAAGCCTTCCAGCACGTACTCCAACCCATAGGTTCGTCGATACCAGTCGAAGTAGTCGGCCACCACCTTCTTGGAGATCCCATAAGGGCTGTCCGGGCGTTTGACCCGGTCCTCCCGGGCAGGGAGGCGCGCCGCGCTGCCGTAAATGGCGCCGCCCGACGAGGCGAAGACGACTCGCCTCGTGCCGGCTTGGCGGGCCGCCTCGAGCAGGTTGATCGTGCCAAGGATGTTGATCTCAGCGTCGCGCACCGGTTCGCGCACCGACATCGACACCGAAGCTTGGGCGGCGAGATGGCAAATGGTGTCTGGCCGGTAGCGCTCGACGAGGGTCCGCAGGTCTGGGGACCTTATGTCGGCCTGATGGAAGGCGAAATCGCGTCGGGTCCGCGCCAGCTCCAGGTTGGGGATCCGACCGGTGGACAGGTCGTCGACCACCAACACCGCCCAACCATCGGCCAGCAGCCGGTCGACCACGTGGGAGCCGATGAACCCGGCCCCGCCGGTGACCAGTGCGGTACGGGTCATGCCGTGGGCCGACCGAGACCTTCGTATTCGAGGCCGGCGGCCCGTACCAAAGGCGGGTCGAGGAGATTGCGGGCGTCGATGAGCCGCCTACCCCTCATCACGCTCGCCACCTGCCGCAGGTCGACTCGGATGAACTCCGGCCAATCGGTGGCCAGCAACACGACATCGGCGCCGCGGGCGGCCTCCACGGGGCTCGAGGCCAACGTCAACCACTCGAGCGATGCCTCCGGATCGTAGGCAACGACCTTGGCACCGGCGGCTTTGAGCAGGTCGGCGATGCGGACTGCTGGGGACTCGCGCACGTCGTCGGTACCCGCCTTGAAGGCCAGGCCCCACAGGGCCACCGTTTTCTTGCGGAGGTCTCCGCCCACGGCCCGGCGGACCTTCTCGACCACCCGCCAACGCTGTTCCTCGTCGGCGCGGATCACGGCCTTGAGGAGTTGGAAGTCGTAGCCGGACTCTTCGGCAGTGGCGATGAGGGCGACGGTGTCCTTGGGGAAGCAGGAACCCCCGTACCCGGGACCGGGGTTGAGGAAGTGAGGTCCGATTCGGAAGTCGTAGCCGATTCCCTTGATCACGTCTCGGACGTCGGCACCCACGGCTTCGCAGAGGTTGGAAAGTGTGTTGGCGAAGGTGAGGCGAGTGGCGAGATACGAATTGGCGGCGTACTTGATCATCTCCGCCGAGGTCGGGTCGGTGTGAACAAAGGGAGCCTCGAGCCCCGCGTATAAAGTTGCCAATCGTAACCCGTCGGCGGGATCGAAGGCACCGATGACGATGCGGTCGGGCTTGAGGAAATCCTCGACCGCCTTGCCTTCCCTGAGGAACTCGGGATTGGAGACGCTGATCGCCCGTGAACCGATATCGGCGAGGCGCTTACGAAGCCGGGTCGCCGTACCCACCGGTACGGTCGACTTGACCACGATGATCGCGCCTTCATCGAGCAAGGGGCCGATCTCGTCGATGACGGCGTCCACAAAGGACGTGTCGGCCCGTCCGTCTGCTGCCGGCGGGGTGGGGAGGGTCAGGAAGACGAAACCGGCTCCGGCCACCGCCTCCGGATTAGAGGTGTGAAAGGTGAGCAGCTCATGTTCAACGCCCCGGGCGATGAGGCCATTGAGGCCTTGCTCGTAGATCGGTACCTTGCCCTGCCGCAGCGTCTCGACGCGGGCGGCGTTGACTTCGCCCACCCGCACCCGATGACCGAGGTGTGTCAGCCCGCCTGCATAGACGAGACCAACGTAACCCCCCCCGATGACTGCAACGTCCAAAACGACCCTCCGAGAAAGACGCCGCTAGGGGGCGTCGGTACCCATGATCACCACGGCGTCGAATCCCTCGGCCACGGTGCCGGTAGTCACAGTACCGAACCCGAGAGCTTCGGCAATGGTCTGACCGCCGGGCAGGGC
>CAYUKI010000223.1:0-4235 GCA_964445235.1 uncultured Acidimicrobiia bacterium
GCCGCCTTCGGTGAAAACCGGGCGAACGTGGCTAGCGGTGAGGTCGACGACAATTAGGTCGGCGCTCTTGCCGAGCTCGAGGCTGCCGACTTCGTCTTGGAGGCCAAGCACTGCGGCCGATCCGGTCGTTGCCATACGCAGCACCTCCCGGCACGTCAAGACGGAAGCGTCTTTCGTAGTCACCTTCTGGAGCAGCGCCGCCTGCCGCATCTCCTCGAACATGTCGAGATTGTTGTTGGTCATGTTGGAGTCGGTACCGAGGCCTACCTTCACACCTGCGGCCAAGAGGTCCAGGATCCGGGCAACGCCGTTGCCAATCTTCATGTTGGACGTGGGACAGTGGGCGACACCGGTGCCGGTGGCCGCAAGGAGGGCGATGTCGTCGTTGTCCAAGTAGATGCAGTGGGCGGCTGCGACGTCCTCCGCCAGCCCGATCAGGTGGTGCATGTAGCGGGTCGGCGAGATCCCGCCGCTCCTGGTGGCGATGATCTCCGACTCGGCTCGACTCTCCGCGAGGTGGGTGTGGATTCCCACCCCGTAGTGGTCAGCGAGCTCGCGTACGCGCCGATAGGTCTCGTCCCGGCAGGTGTAGAGCGAGTGCGGCCCGAACCAGGTTCGGATTAGTGGCGAGCGGTCACGCCACTCCTCCACAAAAGCGATATTGCCCTCGAGGGTCTCGCCGACGCCATCGGGCTCGTCGATAATCTGCGGGCTGAATGTGGCCCGGAGCCCTGACCGCAGCGCGACCGCCGCCGCCTCTGCCGGGTAACGGAAGATGTCGACGAACGACGTCGTGCCGTTCTGAATCATCTCGAGTTGGTTGAGCAACGCCGACGCGTGCATGTGTCGGGGTTCGTAGGCCCGATCCTTCGGCAAAGCGCAGGCCATGAGCCACTCCATGAACGGCAGGTCTTCGAACCACCCTCGCTCCATGCATTCGTGCATGTGAGAATTGACGAACCCGGGGAGCACGGCCGCGTTGCCACCGTCGAGCACCCGGTTCGCTGTCACATCAAGATCGGGGCCGATGGCGACGATGCGACCGTCGCGCACCGCGACGTCCCCGGTGATGACCGTGTCAGCAGTGTCGAGGGTGAAGATCGTGCCTCCGGAGACGAGCAGGTCGACCGGCTGCGCTCCGATCCAGCGGGCATCGCCCACCGCCTCAGCAATCATGATGTCACCATGCCGGGTCCGCTCCTAGCCAGTCGGAGGGAATCAGTCGCGCACATACGGTTGTCCGATCGCAGCCGGAGCGGACGCCTTGCCGACGAACGTAGCCAGGGCGATCAATGCCACGAGATAGGGCAGAGCAATCAATAGCTCGTGGGGGAGGTCGAGGCCCTCCACCTGCGCCCGGAACTGGAATGAGTCGGCGAACCCGAACAGCATGCAGGAGAACAGCACCGGGATTGGCCGCCACTTGCCGAAGATCATCGCCGCCAGCGCGAGGAAGCCCCGTCCCCCGGTCATTCCCCGCTGGAAGAGACCGACCTGGACAAGGGTCAGGTAGACGCCTCCGGCTGCCGCCAAGGCACCGGAGAGTATGACAGCGGTGTAGCGAACTTTGACCACGTTCACTCCAACGGACGCCGCCGCCAGCGGCGACTCGCCGCAAGCGCGGAGCCTCATCCCCCACGGCGTGTGATACAAGACGATCAGGACCAGCGGCGCCAGCAACAGGGCGAAATAGTCAAGGAACGTCAGTTCGGTGAAGATGCGGCCGATGCCGGGCAGCGATCGGAGAAGCGGGACATCGACAGGTCCGAATGTCGCTACTGACGGACTGACGCCGGCCTGTCCCCAGATGGGGATGATCAGCGCCGCGGTCATGCCCACTGCGACCAGGTTGATAGCTGTCGCAGACACGATCTGATCGGCTCGCATCGACACCGAGATGGCGGCGTGGACCAAGCCGACGAACGCTCCGATGCCGATGCCGGCCGCCAGCCCGAGGATCGGCTGGCCCGTCCACCAGGTGACGGCAACGGATACGAACGAACCAAACAGCATCTGGCCCTCGAGGGCTATGTTGATCACACCCGAACGCTCTGAAAGGAGGCCCCCGAAGGCGGCGAGCAGCAGTGGGGTCGACAGATGGATGCCCGAAATCAATAGGTCGACCGAGAGGAGGTTGCTCATAGGACTCCCTCCACGTCGTGGGCGTCGACCTCGTCGCCGAGGCTCCCGGCGTGGCCGACTGCAACCGACCTCCGATGGCGGCCGATCCAACGCTGGACTACCACCCGGGCCGCCACCAATCCAACCACGACTCCGGTAATCACCGTGATCATGTCCCGGGTGATGTTGGCGACCGACTGCAACAGCACCGAGCCGGCTCGCAGCATCCCGAACACGATGGCAGCAGCGGCGACGCCGATGGGGTTGAGCAGCCCCAGCAAAGCGACGCCGATCGCATCGAAGCCGTAGCCGGGGGAGAACGCGTCAAAGTAGCGGCCGTGCAAACCCAGCACCTCGACGGCTCCGGCCAGTCCCGCCAGTCCGCCGGAAAGGAGCATCGCTTGCACCGTAACGACCTTCGACGAGATCCCGGCATAACGGGCCACCTTCGGTGTCGCCCCAACGAACCGGAAGCGGTAGCCAAGCGGGGATCGGTAAAGGAAGAACCAAGCGAGGATGGTGACCGAGGCAGCGAGGAAGATCCCTGTGTGGACCCGGGTCGGATCCCAGAATCGGGTGAAGCGAGCGGTGGGGAGGACTTTCTCGGTAGCCGAGGGCTGGGTATCGCTCACCAGCAGACCGCCAGGGCTGACCAAGTAACGCGAGACGCTGAAGGCAACGAAGTTAAACATGATGGTCGTGATGACCTCATGCACGCCCCTGTAGGCCTTCAGCAACGCAGGCACCAATCCCCACAGCGCCCCGCCTAAGAGGCCGGCGGCGATTGCGGCCGCGAGGTGGATGCCAGCCGGCAGCTTGATTTCGGCGGCGATGGTGGCCGCAGCCAGACCGCCCATCAATAGCTGGCCTTCGGCACCGATGTTGAAAAGGCCCGCCTGGAAGGCCACGGCGACAGAGAGCCCGGCTAACAGGAGTGGCGTCGCCGACACCAGTGTCTCGGCGATGCCGCGCTGGCTCCCCAGGCTGCCTTGAAACAGAGCCGTATACGCAGTGACGGGATCCGAGCCGGCAATGTAGATCAGAGGGACGACCGCGACCAGCGCGACGGCGATCGTGAGGACGAATACAGCGACCGAGCTGAGCGCACCCCGCCCGCGTAATTGGGCCAGCTCTACCCAGGACGAGCCTTTGAGGGCTGGTATCGCCGGTTTTTCTTTCTGCGGTACCCGGTCGGTCACCGCGTCGGTCCTGCTGGTCCCGGCCGAGTACCGGCCACGGTGGTACCGGTCATCCAGGCCCCCAGCTGAGCCGAGTCGACCTCGCCGGGGGTTGTCCAACCGGCGAACTTTCCGCCGGAGATCACCCCAATCCGGTCGGCAAGGAGCATGATCTCGGTGAGGTCCAGACTCACGAGCAACACCGCTCCACCTTGATCCCGCAACGCTCCGAGTTCCTGGTAAACGAACGCCGCAGCGCCAAGATCGAGGCCCCGGGTGGGTTGCGCCGCGATCATGAGCCGTGGCTGCCGGGCCATCTCCCGGGCGACTACCACCTTCTGCTGGTTGCCCCCCGACAGAGCACTAATCGGCGCCTGCACCGAAGCCGCCCGCACCTGGTACCTGGCAACCAGCTGGCTCGCAAAACGAGCAATTTGGGTAGTTGACAGCC
The DNA here is from genome assembly GCA_964445235.1 of uncultured Acidimicrobiia bacterium. GTDB lineage: Bacteria > Actinomycetota > Acidimicrobiia > Spongiisociales > ZC4RG35 > CAYUKI01. Next base: position 3,751 of record CAYUKI010000223.1, read on the forward strand.
AATAGGGGCCAGGGGAAAAGGGACGCTGGTCGTGAAACCCGAGGGCGGCGTTCTCGGCGAGCGACATCTTTAGTGCCAGGGCGGCGCCATGGCGATCCTCGGCTATATGGGCGATCCCCGAACGAAGGCGGCGCCCGACGGACACGCCCGTGATGTCGCGGTCAAGGAGGTAGATATTTCCCTCCACGCACTTGCGCAGTCCCAACAGCAGCTCCACGAGCTCGGTCTGGCCGTTTCCCTCTACGCCCGCGATGCCGACGATCTCGCCGGCGCGCACCTCCAGATCGATCGGGCCGATCGTGGACCCGTCGCTGGCGCCGCGCAGCTTGAGGATCACCTCACCGGGCTCTCCGTGGCGGACTGGAACTTCGGGTAGCTCGCGTGCCACCATCAGTGTCGCCAGCTCACTGCGGAGGGCATCTTGTCTAGCGCCCTCGGGGCGCTCGTCGGGATCGATCTCGCGATGGCCCACCACCTCCCCATCG
>CAYUKI010000224.1:0-4176 GCA_964445235.1 uncultured Acidimicrobiia bacterium
GGGCCTACGTCGCCGGCCCGTCACTGGCCGGTAAGGCCACCTTCGGGTTCGTCTCCAAGTACAAGAAGGGCGCCACGGTGCCGGAGGGGAACACCGAGTTCCAGTTCCACGCCGGTGGCCTGAACTTCAAGAGCACGTCGTACCAATGGCTCGTAGTGTCGGGCGCCAAGGCCCAGTACAAGGGCTACGGGACCATCAACGGCGTCAGTGGGTACTCCTTCATGCTGTCGGCGATCGACGGCCAGATCTCCGGTGGGGGAGGCATCGACAAGTTCCGCATGAAGATCTGGAAGACCGCCACCGGGGAAATCGTGTACGACAACCAGGTGGGTGCTCTCGACACCACCGACACCGCCGACCCGACCACTGCGATCGCCGGAGGAAGCATCGTCATCCACAAGTAGTCCCACCTAGGTAGGCAGTCCGGGGGCGGGAAGCCACTGGCGACCCGCCCGGCTCCGGCTTCTGGCGCGCCAACTACGACCTATAGGTCGGGCTAGTTCCGCCAAAACGGGAGAGAACCCCCCCTGACGACCAGGGGGGGTTCTCTTTCAATCTGAACGATGACCAGCTTCGGCAAATTGCCGCCGCGGCGGGACCAGCTCCGCGGGGTCGTCGCCCCGGTGGTCCGAGTTGGAGTCGCCCACCCCACGTTGGGGTCAAACGGCTCTCGACCGAGCAGCCGTTAGCGCTCGGCCACCTCCAGGGTCCCGAAACTTTCACCCAAGTCGGACCACCTCCTTTCTCTGGTGAAGGCGATTCTGCCACAGCCGCCGCCGTCAGGAAGGAACTTTTTGGCTGCCGCCGCCGCCGGTTGGAGTCAAACCCGGTCCAGCGCCTGGGCGAGGTCGGCGATCAGGTCGTCGGCGTCCTCCAGACCCACCGATAGCCGAACGAGCCCGTCGGTGATGCCGACGCTGGCCCGTTCCTCGGCGGTCATGTCGGCGTGAGTCATCGTCACCGGGTGAGTGATGAGCGATTCGACCGATCCGAGGTTTTCCGCCAACAACCAGAGCCGGCAGGCCGACATGAGCTTCTTTCCGGTCTCCACACCGCCCACCACCTCGAACCAGACCATGGCCCCGAATCCCGATGCCTGGCGGGAGGCCAGCTCGTATTGAGGGTGGGAGCGCAGGCCTGGATAACAGACTTGCGCCACCTTAGGATGCGACTCGAGGAACGAAGCCACCGCCATTGCATTGGCGGACTGGCGGTCCATGCGATCGGCGAGCGTCTTCGTGCCCTGCATCGTCAGCCAGGCAACCTGTGGTGACATGATCAGCCCGACGGCCTTTTGGATGAAGCGGAGCTCGGCGAGCAGGTCCGCCGTGGCGGCCACCACCGCCCCCCCCAGGGTGGCGTTGTGTCCGTCCAGGTACTTGGTGGTCGAGTGCACCACCATATCGGCGCCCAACTCGAGTGGCCGCTGGTAGTAGGGCGTGAGGAACGTGTTGTCGACGGCGTGGAGGACCCGGGCAGTCCGAGAAACCTCGGAAACGGCAGCGAGGTCGGTGAGCTTGAGGGTCGGATTGGCCGGCGTCTCGGTGAACACGAGCTTCGTCTCTGGTCGGATGGCCGACCTCACGTTGGAGGCGTCGGAAGTGTCGACGAAGGAGGCGGCTACCCCAAAGCGGCTCAACACTTTGGTCACGAACCGATGGGTGCCTCCGTATACGACGTCTGAAACCACCAGATGGCTGCCCGCTCCCAGAAACGCCATCATCACCGCGCTGGTCGCCGCCATTCCCGTGCCGAAGGCGGCGGCGCCAATTCCACCCTCGAGATCGGCGATCTTCTCTTCGAACGCCGCCACCGTGGGGTTGCCGGCGCGCGAATAGGAGTAGCCCTTGGCCATATAGTCGTCGACCGACTCCTGGACGAAGGTGGTCGATTGATAGATCGGAGTGAGGATCGCTCCGGTGGTGGGATCGGGGCGAACCCCGGCATGCACCTGTCTAGTCCGAAAACCCATGACTAAAACCTAACCTTTCTGTGAGTCGAACGCCCGCCGGCCGCCCTCATAGCTCGAATCCGTGGGCGATCATCCACTCGTCGTTGAAGACCTTGGAGAGGTAGCCGCGTCCTGAGTCGGGCAAGATGACCACGACCAGACGGTCGGGATACTCGAGGGCGACGGCTTGGGCCGCATGCGCCGCCATGCCGCAGGAACCGCCCACCAATAGACCCTCTTCCCGCGCCAGCCGCCGCGTCATCGTGAAAGACTGCTGATCCGAGACCTTGATGAACCGGTCGATGACCGAGAGGTCGACCGTCTCGGGGTAGAAGTCCTCACCGACTCCCTCCACCTGGTACTGGTGGACCTCGGAAGGATCCTGGGCGGTGAAGATCGAGCCATCTGGGTCGGCCCCCACCACGAGGATGTCGGGGCTCTGCTCCTTGAGGAACCGACCGCATCCGGTGATCGTGCCCCCGGTCCCGACCCCGCTCACCAGCGCGCCGACCTGGCCATCGGTCTGGCGCCATATCTCAGGACCAGTGGTCCGCTCGTGGGCAGCGGGGTTCTCGGGGTTCGAGTACTGGTCGGGGTGGAAGGCGCCGGAGATCTCGCCGGCCAGCCGGCGGGCGACCCCGTAATACGAGTCGGGATGGTCGGGCAAGAGGTTGGTGGGGGTGACGATGACGTCGGCTCCGTAGGCGCGGAGGAGATTCTGTTTCTCGAGGGAAACCTTGTCGGGAACCACACAGATGACCCGATAGCCGCGAACGGCTCCCACCATTGCCAGCCCGACTCCGGTGTTGCCGGAGGTCGGTTCGATGATGGTGCCGCCCGGCCGGAGCAGCCCCTGGCGTTCGGCCCGGTCCACCATCGCCACGGCGATGCGCTCCTTGATCGAGCCTCCCGGATTGGTGTGCTCGACTTTGGCGACCAGGTTGCCGGGCGGATGAATCCGGCCGAGGCGAACCAAAGGGGTCTTGCCGATGACCTGAAGGACGTCGCTGCCGATCTCCATGGTTGCCCATGGTAAGGGCCTTCACGCCTCCGACTTCTGTTGGTCGGCCACCGTTTAAGGTGAGAGCAATGAGCGGGTTGCGCCGATTGGCCTGGTCGGTGCTGGTTCTCAACGTGGCGGTGATCCTCCTCGGGGCGCTGGTCCGGGCGACCGGCTCGGGGGCGGGTTGTGGCCGCTCCTGGCCGGTGTGCCGGGGGGAGCTGATACCGCCACTGGCCGGTGCCACCGCCATCGAGTTCTCCCACCGGATGGCGAGCGGGCTGGCCCTGGCGGCCGTGCTCGCCTTGGCGGTGGGGGTGGTCAGGCGAACCGAAACTGGGCACCCGGCCCGCCGATCGGTCGGGCTGGCCGTGCTGGCGGTCATCGGTGAGGCGCTGATCGGAGCAGCCATCGTCGCCTTCGAGTGGGTCGCAAGCGACTCATCGATCGCCCGGACGGTGGCGGTGCCGTTCCATCTGGTCAATACGCTCCTCTTGCTGGCGGCCCTGACCGTGACGACCAGCCGACTGGTGGAAACCCTGGTGACGGGGGCCCGGAGCCCTTCGCCAATACGGCCGAGGCGGGTGCCGGCGTGGGCGGTTTGGGGGGGGGTGGGTCTGGTGATGGTGGCGGCTTTGGGGGCTGTGGCGGCGTTGGCCGACACGCTCTTCCCCGCCGAGTCGCTGACTGGCGGGTTGGGTGCCGACTGGGCACCGGCCCAGCACTTCCTGACCCGCCTTCGGGTGCTTCATCCCGTGGCGGCGGTGCTGGTGAGCGGAGCGCTCGCGGCGACGGCGGCTCGCCGGTTGCAGTCTTCACCGGCGAAAGCAGTGCTCGCTCTGGTCGTGATCCAGGTTTTCGCCGGGGTCGCCAACGTCGTCCTGCTCACCCCGGTCTGGATGCAGCTGGTGCACCTGGGAATCGCCGATGCCCTCTGGGTGGCCTGGGTGCTGTTGGCGATCGAGGCGCCGGCCTCCTCAAAGTTGGATGACCAGGATCGGGTCGCTGCTGGGTTCGGTTGAGCCACCCGCCGGTTCGACGGTGACTGCCACCACCGCTCCGATGAACACCTCTTCACCTATCAACACCTCGGCGCTACTTCCGGACGTGTCGAAGGTTCCGGCCGGAACCGGTGCTCCGGCGCCGATCACCCACACTTGGTAGTCCTCCCCTGCGGGGAGAGCAGGAAGCCCGTGCACGGCCAGCACACCCTGGGCGCGCTGTT
>CAYUKI010000225.1:0-4176 GCA_964445235.1 uncultured Acidimicrobiia bacterium
ATAGCGTGAGGGTATCGGCGAGGCCACGGCGTTCCTGGCCAGGACGCACGACGAGGGCGCAGCCCATGCGCTGCGTCGAGGAGGAGGACGCCGCCAGGGGCGTCGTGGTCCGGCGAGACCCCACGACATTTACCGGACGGTGCACTAGCCCGCCAGCGGCGCAGAACAAGCCCCCCCCCGGAACGCCAAACCGAAGCCACGACCATGTCAGCACGGGCCGGTAGCCTCCGGATCGTGCCGGTCGACCTTCATGTCCACTCCACAGCTTCGGACGGATCCGACTCGCCCGCCGTCCTCGTGGCGAAAGCGGAGGCCGCCGGTTTGACGGCCATTGCCCTGACCGATCATGACACCCAGGCCGGCGTCGCCGCCGCCCGGGAGGCCGCCGGGAGCCTCGAACTGATACCCGGAGTGGAAATCTCGCTCGGTTGGACCGAGGGGGCCATGCACCTGCTGGTCCTCTTCCTCGAACCGGGCCGCGGACCGCTTCAAGATCGGCTCGCCGAGCTGCGAAAGGGGAGACACCATCGCAATGCCGCGGTCATGGCCCGCCTTCGAGATCTCGGCATCGAGATTGGAAATGCCGAGCTTGCCGAGGAGGCCCGTGGGGACAGTCCCGGACGGCCCCATCTGGCGGCCATCCTGGTCCGGAAGGGCATCGTGCCCGACATTCCGACTGCTTTCGACACTTACCTGGCCAAGGGCCGTCCCGCCTACGTCGAGCGACCCCGGCTCGAACCGGAGGAGGCGCTGGCCCTGGCGGTAGCCTCGGGCGCAGTGCCAGTGCTCGCCCACCCGCACACCTTGGGGCTCGACCGGGCCGAGGAGCTGGCCGAGCTGCTGATCCGGCTCCGAGCTGGCGGTCTCATCGGCCTGGAATGCCACTACGGATCCTACGACCCGGACTATCGGCTAGAGCTCGCCGGAGTGGCTCGCCGGTTCGACCTGATCCCATCCGGGGGCACCGACTATCACGGCACCTACAAACTGGATGTCGAGCTCGGCGTCGGGGGGGGGGACCTCCGCGTCGGCGGGGAGGTGCTCGAGGAGCTGCGGGCCGCCCGCCCGGTGAACCAGTCATGACCCGTCGGGGCATGGGCACGGCCGCCTTGGTGGTGTCGGCGGGGATCCTCACCTCCCGCTTGCTCGGCCTGCTGCGCAACGCCCTGCTGGCCGCTCTGCTCGGCAGGACCGTGCAAGGCGACGTCTATCAAGCCGCCTTCCTGATCCCCGACTTCCTGAACTATTTGATGGCAGGCGGGTACATGAGCATCACTTTCATCCCCATCCTCTCTCGCCACCTGGGCGCCGGTCGGACCGAGGACGGCTGGAAGGCTTTCGCCGCGGTTGCCACCTGGGTAGGGGGACTGACCAGCCTGCTGACCATCTTGTTGATGGCGCTTTCGCAACCGATCACGCAGCTCCTCTACCCGCGCCTCGCTCCGTCCCAGGTTGCCGAAGTCGCCAACCTGACGCGCATCGTCCTCCCCGCCCAGGTGTTCTTCGTGCTGGGGTCGCTGTTCATGGCCGTGCAATACGCCCACAAACGATTCGCCCTCCCTTCTCTAGCTCCGGTCGTCTACAACCTGGGGATCATCGGAGGCGGCTTGCTCACAGCGTGGGGGGGGGAACCGAGCCCAGCCGGTTTCGCCTGGGGCGCTCTCGTGGGGGCGGCAGTGGGAAATTTCGGCCTCCAGGTGATCGGTGCCCGGCGCAGCGGTTGGCGGTGGACACGGCCGCCACGCCGAGACCCGGCCGTGAGGACCTACTTCGTCATGGCTCTCCCTTTGATGATCGGGCAGTCGATCGCCGTGCTCGACGAGCAATTCGTGCGAGTTTTCGGACAGCTGGCCCCCGACGGCGGGATCGCCGGCCTGGCCTATGCCCGCCAGCTGCACATGGTCCCAGTCGGCCTTATTGCCCAAGCAGCGGGTGTGGCCGCCTACCCGTATTTGGCCGGGCTGGCGGCGGCCGGGCGCCTGGGGGAACTGGTCTCCACCGCTGCCCGTGCCATTCGGCACTCCCTGTTCGCCGCCGGAGCAGCGGCCGCCGCGATGGTGGCCGGGGCGACTCCTCTCGTGCGGTTGCTACTGCAGCACGGAGAGTTCCAGCCGGCCGACACGGCCGTGGTGGCGCCCCTGCTGGCTGTGTTCGTGATCTCGCTACCGGCTTGGGCAGTCCACCAGGTGGTCTCCCGAAGCTTCTATGCGCGGGCCCAGATGTGGACCCCGGTGACGATCGGAACCGGTGTAGCCCTTCTGGCCGCTGGGGCGGCCGTTCCCCTGTACGAACGGCTTGGACTGGTCGGTTTGGCGTGGTTGAGCTCGGCGGCCATGACGGTCTACGCCCTGATCCTGTTCGTCGTGTGGACCAGGTCCGGGGCGGCATCGGTTCGAAGCGCGATAGCCGCTTCGTGGACGAGGTGCCTGCTCTCGGGGAGCGTGGCCGCGACGGCTGGACGGCTGGTCGCTGACCGCATCGACTCGACCTCCCTCCTCGATGGGGTGCTGGGGTTGCTCGGGGCGGGGACGGTGGCCGCGGCCGCCTATGGATCGGTGGCGCTCTTGCTCAGAAGTCCCGAACCAAAAGAGCTCTACCGCCGAGCCGGCGTCAGCGGTGGCGGCCGCGGCGGTGACGTGTAAGGATCTCTCGGAAATCGCTAGCAATGCTGAGAAGGATCACCACCCCCACCGTCATCGCGAAGGCCACCAGCCAAAGCCGCAATGGGCTGTTCCGGCCGGTGATCGCGGCGCTGAGCTCGGCCCCGCCCTGACGGCGGAACGACCACCACTGGAGCACAGTCGGGACGATCAGGTAGGCCGCCGCCAGGATCGTGAGAGTCAGCCGCACCCGGTAGGCCGCCCAGACGGACCACCCGGACCGCCCTGACGAGGACCGTGCCGGTAGCACGGTAAGGCGTCCGGTCACCGCCGGGTCCCCCATCGCGTGTTGGTGAGGGTGAACAGGGCGTACGGAAGCTGCCACACGAGGACAGTGGTGTAAAGCAAGGCAAACACCATCCCGTACTTCCACAGCCGGTCGTCGCGGTTGATTCGGTAGAACAGTCCGTAGACGAGCGCCATCGAAACCACCCCGGCGGCGTAAACGAAGGGGAGCTGAAGGAAGGCCAGGGGCCGCAACAGCACGGCCCGCAGAATCACGTGCGGTGCCATCAAGGTGAGCACGATGCTCGAGTAGAAGGAGAACACCGTCATCGGATGGCGCTTCCACATGAAGCGGGCGGCCGCCAGCGTCTCCCGTATCCAGCTCTTCTTCCAGCGGAGCTGCTGGCGTAGGAATGCCGGGAGGGTCTCCGGCACCATGGTGGCAACGTGGGCGTCGGGCGCGTAGTAGGTCTTCCAACCGGCCCGGAGGATGTAGTTGGTGAGGCTGCGGTCGTCGCCGTATGTACTCCGAGTACCGAGAAAGGTCTGACCCAGCCACGAGTCCATGACTTGCTGGAGGGCGGTGCGCCGGTAGGCGGAGAAGCAGCCGGAACAGCAGGTCACCGAGCCAAACTTGGCTTCGGCCGCTTTGACGACGTTGAATGCGACGTAGTAGCGGACGGCCTGCATGCGAGTGATAGGACTACGGTCGGCGTTGTCGACGTCGCCATATCCCGCCACAGCTCCGATCTCCTCGTATGCGAAGTACTGGGCGATTCGTTCGAGGGCGTCAGGGGCTATGCGAGAGTCGGAATCGACGAACACCACCACCTCGGCCGTGGTGCGCCTGATGCCCTCGGCCATCGCCTCGCGCTTTCCCCGGTTGGTCTTGAACCGCACCACCGACAGGTTCGGGATCTGCCCGAGCAGGGACTCCATCACATCCCCGGTGGCATCCCCGGATCCGTCATCGACGGCGATTATCTCCACGCGGCCTTCCGGGTAAATGGCAGCGGCCGCCGCTCGTATCGTCCTCTCGATGACCTCCTGCTCGTTCATGGCCGGGATGACGATGGCGATGGTCGGTCGGCAGGGCGGGCGCGGATCGAGGAGTACGGGAGGCTTGTAGGTAGCGGCGATCACGAAACGGGAGAGCAGGTAGACCAGCACCAGGAAGCCGTAGCCGACAAAGAGGAAGTCGTCGGTTAAGTGTTCGAGATCGAGGTACTTGTAGGCCAGGATCCCGCCGAGGATGACGCCGACCACCGGGACGACGCCCAGCATCTCCGGC
>CAYUKI010000226.1:0-4105 GCA_964445235.1 uncultured Acidimicrobiia bacterium
GGGCCGCTCCCGGCGATAGAGGTCGGCCAGCCGGCCGACCGCGGCCGCCTCTCCCAGCGGGTTGACGCCGCGCCTCTTCACCTGCCAGGCAACGTGGCGGAACCCGGCGGCGATGATCCGTTCCGTGTACTCTCCTGGAGGCGACACGAAGGCGACTTCGACACCCTCAGAAGCCAAGGCGGTAGCAACGGGGAGCCGATAGTGGGCAAGTACCCAATCCCAGTGGGCAACGAAGAGTGCCTTACGCATGACGAGCCCTCTCCCGGAGATGCTCGACACCGAAGGCGGCCAGCACTGCCGTCCCCCACACCAGTTCGCCGCGGTGCCGGAAGGCGGTGCCGACGTTGCCTTCGGCCATGGCGTACATGACCGCGGTAGCTCCGGTGGCGATAAGCACGTAAAGGTGGCTGTGGTGTCGGCGCACCACGCTGACCGCGCCCACCAGGGCGAGGGGGAGCAGCGGGTACCAGAGCAGCGTGTCGATCCGGGCAAACCCGACCCGGGTGCCATCTCCCTGGTACCACGGTGAGGGCTCGAAGAGGATCACGGCCAGGCCTCGTGGAAGGTAGGCGGCCTCTCCCAACCAGCCGTTTGGATCGGAAGGGATCGCAGAGTTCGCCCCCTCCGCCCCGGCGGCACGAAGCTCCTCCAGCCGGGTTGCTGCCGTGAACACCCCGATCCCAGCCAGGCCCGCGCCCGACACCCACAGCCCGCCCACAGCAACGGCCAACGCCAGCGCCGTCAGCCAGCGCCGCCCTCTCGGGGAGAAGAGGAAGGCAAGCGCCATCGCCCAGCCCGCCACCACGACGGAGTGGACCCGCAGATGCCCGAGTAGGACCAAGCCGACCGTTCCTCCGATGGTCAGCGCCGCCGCAGCCCGCCTTGGTGATGCACGCCAGGCTGCCGCCACCACCAGCGCCACCGTCACCTCTACAAGCCACACCGCGGCGTCCTTCAGCGTGGTGGCGGACCAGGCAACCTGCGAGGGGAGGAGCGCGACCACGCCCCCGGCAAGGAGGGCGCCGCCCGTTCCGAGGGGCCGAAGAACCAGGAGGGCAGCGACCGCCGCCGCCCCGGCGCCGAGGAGGGCGACGAATAGCGAACCGGCCAGAGGCGAAGGCCCGACCACTTTGTAGAGGAGACTGAGAGGAATGAGGAACGTGGCGGTGCGCTGGTACAAGAAACGGGTCGGTGTCTCCCAGGCAGCGGATCGACCAGCCGCCATGTCGGCCGCCATATCGGAGTAGCCGGCATCGTCGAGGGCGAGAAAGTGTTCGGGAAGCAGTGTCCGCAGCACTATCACCGCCGCCACCCGGGCGAGGAGTGCGATCACGAACACGGTCAGGACTTGGTGAGCCGCCGCCAGGCCGCCCAGGCGACGGATTGGGGCACGGACACCTTGCCGGGCCAGGACGGCGGTCACGCCGGTGGCCACCCGCCGGCCACCACCGGCTCGCGCTCCCCCGCCCACGCCTGGGCCATCAGCACGTCCCACAGGAGATATTGGTGGTTGTGCCCGCCCGACAGGTGCTCGGTCCACAACCGGCGCGCCGGCTCGGCGTCGAACAGCCCCGTGTGGGCCATGTGAGCAGGGTCAAGCAGATCCTCGGCCCACGGGCGGAGCGGTCCCCGCAGCCACGCCCCCACCGGTATCCCGAAGCCCATCTTGGGGCGATCCACCAGCGGCGGGGGGACGTAGCGGTGAAGAACCTGCCGAAGCACCCGCTTCCCCTCCCCGCGGTGCAGTCTGTATGCCGGTGGAAGCCGCCAAGCGAACTCGATCAGCCGATGGTCGAGGAGGGGAATCCTCGTCTCCAGGCTGGTGGCCATCGTCGCCCGATCGACCTTGACCAGGATGTCGTCGGGGAGGTAGGTGAGACTGTCGGCGAACATCGCCCAGGACCCGGCGTCGCCCCACCCACGCGAGTCGGGAAGGACGGAGATGGGTGCCGGGGCGCCTACGGCCTCGGCAACGTCCGGGTCCGCCCAGAGGCCCACCAGGTGAGCGTACACACCCTCTGCTGAACCAGCCCCGAGGACTGCCGCCAGCTTGACGGCTCGATCCGCCAGACGGGCGGTGCGGAGGCGACCGGGAAGGGCCCGCCCCAAGGTTTCCCACGTTCCCGCCGAGGGGGCGGTCAGCATCCCCGCCGCCGCCCGCCTGATGGCGCCCGGCACTCGGTCGACCACCCGCGAGAGGACGTCGAGCATGCGGTAGCGCGGATAGCCGCCGAACAGCTCATCGCCCCCATCGCCCGAGAGGGCGACGGTCACCTCCCGGCGGGTCCTGCGGGCAAGGATCATCGTTGGAATCTGCGATGAGTCGCCGAACGGTTCGTCGTAGAAGCGCGGCAGCTCGGGTATGACCCCCAACGCCTCCGTAGCCGGGACGTACTGCTCGTGGTGGTCGGTGCCCAGGTGGGCCGCCACCTTGGCCGCCGCCACCGCTTCGTCGAATCCCTCCTCGGTGAACCCGATCGAGAAGGTCTTCACCGGCCGATCGGATTGGGCGGCCATGATGGCGGTCACCGTCGAGGAATCGATTCCCCCGGAGAGGAACACCCCCACCGGGACGTCGGCCACCATCCGACCGGCCACGCTGCGCCGGAGGAGCGCCTCAACCTGGTCGGCCGCCTCGTCAAGTGTCCCTCGGAACGGATCGGCCATCCCCCGCTCTACCGCGTCGGCCAGGCGCCAGTAAGGCTCCGGGACCTGCGGGCGGCCCTCCGCGCTGATCCTGAGCCAGGTGCCCGGGGGAAGCTTGGCGATTCCGGTATAGATCGACCGGGGGCAGGGCACGTACCCGTGGCGCAGATAGAGAGCCAGCGCCTCGCGGTCCACCTCGGCCCGGAAGGCGGGGTGGCAGCGAAGGGCCTTGAGCTCGGAGCCGAAGAGGTATGCCTTTCCTATCCGACCGTGGTAGAGCGGCTTCTCCCCGATCCGGTCGCGGGCCAGGGTGAGCGTTCGGTCCCTGCGGTCCCACAGAGCAAGGGCGAACATCCCGTCGGCGGCCTTCAAGGCAGCGGGAAGGCCCCAACCTTCGATCGCCGCCAGCAGCACTTCGGTGTCCGAGGTCCCCCGGAAACTGACGCCCTCCGACTGGAGCCGCCGTCGCAGCTCGGGGTGGTTGTAGACTTCGCCGTTGTAGGTGAGGACGAAGCGCCCTGAGTGCGAGATCATGGGCTGGTGGCCGGTCGGGCTGAGGTCGACTACCGCCAGCCGGCGATGGCCCAGCGCCACCCCGGCCTCGGCGTCGACCCAAACCCCCGAGTCGTCGGGACCCCGGTGAGCCAGAGTCTCAGCCATCGCCGTCGCAATGTTCGCCAGCGCCTCCGGCCTGCCGCCGGCCGTGGGGTCAATCGCTCCGACGATGCCGCACATCGACTGCCAGCTCCTCGTATAGGCGGGTGTAGGCCGCGACCATAGCGTGTAGCCCGAAATGCCCTTCGACCCGCTCGCGGGCCAGGCGGCCGTTTGCCGACAGCGCCTGCGGACCGGCCTCAACCACACCGGCCAGGGCATCGGCCAGGGCCTGCTGGTCGCGGGACGGCACCACCACGCCGGTATCCCCGACAATGAGGGCGGAGTCCCCCACGTCGGTGACCACCGCGGGGACGCCGGCGGCCATAGCTTCGGCCACCACGTTTGGGAAACCCTCTCCCCCCATCGACGCCGAACAGAAGAGATCGATACCGGCGTAAAAGCGTTCCATCTCCTCAACCCGGCCGAGCAGCCGAAAGCGGTCGGCCAGCCCGGCCTCGGTGATCGAATTCCACAGCTGACGGTTCCCCTGGTCCACCCCCTCTCCACACGCCACAAATACCACCTCCACCGCCCGGTGGGCAAGGAGGGAGGCGGCGGCTATGAAGGTGGGGTAGTCCTTCATCCGGTGGTAGCGGGCCGCCCTCCCGATCACCAGGGCACCGTCGGGGACCTCCCACTCGGCTCGCACCTCAACGCGGAGGTCTGGGCGAGGGTCGGGAAGCGGGACCCCGTTGGGAATAACCACCAGCTTCGAAGCCGCGTACCTGCGTGCGAGGTGGTCACGGCATACCGCTTCACCGCAGGCCACGAGATCGTCGATCGTACCCCTGAGAGCCTGCTC
>CAYUKI010000227.1:0-4100 GCA_964445235.1 uncultured Acidimicrobiia bacterium
TCCTGGCCAGGAACGCCCTGGCCTCGCCGATACCCTCACGCTATTTCCCAGACAGCGCACTAGAAGCTGCTGACGGCTGGCGCCATCGGGTGAATAGGTCGCCGGCGTCTGAACGCCGGCGACCTACAACGCCATCAGGTTCCGCAACCCGCCCGGAGAAGATGGGTGACGAAGCTTGGCCAGGGCCTTCGCCTCGATCTGACGTATCCGTTCGCGGGTGACGTTGAAGTGGCGCCCTACCTCGTCGAGGGTCTTGGGTTCTTGGTTGCCGAGCCCATACCGCATCTCGATCACCTTCCGCTCCCGTTCGTTGAGGCGGGCGAGGACCTCCATGAGATCTTCCTTGCGGACGCCGAGCCCGACCATGTCGAAGGGGGCGCTGGCCTCGGCATCCTCGATGAAGTCACCGATGACCGCGTTGTCCTCGCCGACTGGTTCGAAGATGCTGACCGGTTCGGGTGCAACCTTCTTTGCCTCCCTGACCTTGGCAACCGTCAGACCGGCCTCTTCAGCGATTTCATCATCGGTCGGTGTGCGCCCAAGTCGTCTGGTGAGGCTGTTCTCGGCCGTCTGCATTTGCGTGATGGTGTCCATCATGTGGACCGGCACGCGAATAGTCCGGCTCTTGTCGGCGATGGCTCGAGTAATGGCCTGGCGGATCCACCAGGTTGCATAGGTGGAGAACTTGAAGCCCTTCCGGTACTCGAACTTCTCCACCGCCCTGATCAGACCGAGGTTGCCCTCCTGGATGAGATCCAAGAGCGGCATGCCCGAGTGTGGGTAGCGCTTGGCAATGGAGACGACCAGGCGGAGATTGGCCTGGATGAATCGCTGCCGGGCGTTTTCACCGGTTTCGACGGTCTCCTGGAGGCGGACCCGGTCCTCAGGCGGGACCTCGCCGCCTTCCAAGCCATGTTGGGCGCGGCGGCCCCGCTCGAACGCTTTGGCCAGTTCGACCTCTTGGTCGGCGGTGAGGAGGGCATAGGTCCCGATTCCGTCCAGGTACTGGCGGACGGCGGCATCGGGGTCGAGTTCTGCAAATCTTCGGCGCGTGGTCATTGTTCTCGCGTATCGATAGGGGACCCGGCGGGCGAGGATGGTACCGAGGCACTTTCCCCGGGCCCGGCATTGGTGTTCCAGCACTACATCGGCAGGCCGTCCGGGGAAATTGAGTGACGCTCGTGACGGTTCTTTGGATTCGCCCCTTGACTAGCCTCGGGCGTCTGCGTCGGTAGCTCAATTGGCAGAGTTCCTGCCTTACACGCAGGCGGTTGGCGGTTCGAGTCCGTCCCGACGCACCGGGGGTTCCCGGCGGGCCGCGAACCGAGGCCAGGGTGCTCGCCGGCGGCCTCGGTTCGCCTGCCTACCATCGTTTCGGTGTCCTCTGTTAGCGCCGTCCTCTCCGCCCTGACGAGGATGATGCCCGACGATCGGGCAGCTCCGTGGGATCCGGTCGGACTCCAACTTGGCGACGCGGCGGCGCCCGCCGACCGCGTGGCGGTGTGCCATGAGGTCACCGAGGAGGTGGTGGCAGCGGTGGAGTACGCCCGTCCCGACCTTCTCATCACTTATCACCCGCTGCTGTTCAAGCCCACCAATCGGCTGACCGCGGGTAGGTCGCCCGCCGGACGGGCCTGGCGGCTGGCACGGGCGGGCGTTGCCGTCGCCGTCGCCCACACCAACTTCGACGTGTCGCCGAGGGGGGCCGCCGATGCCCTGGCCGCTGCTCTCGAGCTTACCGCCATCACCGGATTCGCCCCATTCGAGGGGGAAGAGGCGATAAAGATGGTGACCTACGTGCCGCCCTCGTACGCCGGGGCCCTCATCGAGTCGGCCACCCGGGCCGGTGCCGGCACGATCGGCAACTATTCCGCCTGCTCTTTTCGGGTCTCCGGGGTCGGGACATTCATACCCAACGAGGGCAGCCATCCGGTAATCGGTGCGCACGGCGTTCTCAATGAGGAATCCGAAGCTCGTATTGAGGTTACGGCGCCGGTGGCCCGCCGGGATCAGGTCCTGGCCGCTCTGCTGTCGGCTCATCCCTACGACCAGCCGGCGATCGATGTCTATCCGGTGAAATCCAACTTCGGTTCGCTAGGGCGGGTCGGTACGACTCCCCTTGCCAAACTGGCCGACTTGGCCCGTTTGGTCGCCGCATCGCTCCCGAGCAGCAGCGTGCGTGTGAGCGCGGCCCGCCCGGAGGTGGCCCGGGTGGCGGTCATACCCGGATCAGGAGCCTCCTTCGTGGCGGGCGCGCTGGCTGCCGGTGCCGACGTGCTTGTTACCGGCGACGTCGATCACCATCGGGCGGTCGCCGCGATGGATGGCGGGTTGTCGGTGATCGACGCTGGACACGCCGCCACCGAACGACCCGGCGTCGGGCGACTCGCGGACTGGGTTGCAACCTGCTCCTCCTCGGTCGTCGACTTCACCGGTATCGACCCCACCCCTTGGAAGGAGCCCTGATGAACGCCACCGGAAGCCCTGCCTCGGGCGGGCCGCCTCCCCCCCCCGAGATCGCAAGCCTGGCGGATCTGCTCGATCTCCAAGATGTCGATCTCCATATCGATCGTCTGTTGCACAGACGCGAGACGCTTCCGGAGCTGGCCGCCCTCGGGGCGACTCGCACCGCCGAGGCCGACCTGGGTAAGAAGCTGGCCGAGCTGGAGACCGATCTACGGAGCGTTCGTCTGGACCGAGACAAGGCCGAAGGCGAGCTCGCCATCCTGGAGGAGAAACTCGGCTATGAGCAGAAGAGGTTGTACGCCGGTGGCATGAGCGCTCGGGAGACCGAGAACATGCGTCGGGAGGTGGAGGCGCTGAAGATCCAGAAGGACCGTTACGAGGAGAACGTTCTCGGCTTGCTCGATCGTGAGGAATCCGTCGAGGGGCCTACCGTATCCCTTCGAGAGTCCGCCCGGCAGACGTCCGAACGAGCCATCGAATTGGCGGCCACGGTGCAAGGGCGATGGAGGGAGATCGACGCCGAGATCGCCCGGTTCGAAAGCAGGAAGGCCGAGGTCATCCCGCTCATCGACACCGAGTTGCTCGAGCTCTACGAGAAGCTTCGCAAGACCAAGGAGGGAGTGGCGGTAGGGAGGCTGACCGGAAACGTCTGCGGTGGCTGCCACCTCGGTCTGTCCGCCACCGAGAGGCTCGAGATCCTCGAGTCGTTTCCCCCCCGCTGCATTCACTGCCGGCGGATCCTCGTTTCCTGATGGCTGGCGGCACCCTTGTCCTTTTCACCGACGGAGCAGCCCGTGGTAACCCCGGGCCGGCCGGGATCGGCATGGCGCTCTACCGCCTGGAAGGGGGCCGACAAGTCGAGATATCAGCTCACGGAGAGGCGATCGGCTCGACTACCAACAACGTGGCCGAGTATCGAGCCCTGCTGTTGGGCCTCGAGGAAGCGGCGAGACACGAGCCCGACATGCTCATCGTTTGCGCCGATTCCCAACTGCTGGTCCGGCAGTTGCAGGGCAGCTACCGAGTCAAGGCCAAACATCTCCAGCCCCTCCATGGCGCCGCCATGGCGTTGCTCGGTACTTTCAGGAAGGTCCGCCTGCAACACGTTCCCCGCGAAGAGAACCTCGCGGCCGACGCTCTCGCCAACGCCGCTTTGGACGCCGCGCCGAAGAAGTGATCCTCTTTCATATCGGCGGCGCCTTCGCCTTGTTCCGCTGGATCTACCGCGATGCCTCGGCCGAGTTGGCCTTCCTGGCCTTGGGGGCAGTGATACCGGATGTGATCGACGTGTCCATAGGAACGCAGCTCTTCGCCGATCGCTTTGGCACCGGGGAGCTGTTTGCTCACAGCCTGCTATTTCCGGCTGGGTTGGGGCTGGCGACTCTTGTCTTCACTCGGCGGGGACGGTGGAGGCGGCGGCTCATGTTGATCGTGATCGGAACCCTGATGCACTTGCTGTTGGACGGCATGTGGACGAGTACCGAAACCTTCTTCTGGCCGCTGGCCGGCACGGACTTCCCGGCTCAGCCTTCTCCCTACTGGCCGGGGGCCTGGGCGCGGGCCTGGTTGGATCCGTGGCGGTGGCTGAAGGAGCTGGCGGGCGCCGCGTACCTGCTCGCACTGTGGCGCCGTCT
>CAYUKI010000228.1:0-769 GCA_964445235.1 uncultured Acidimicrobiia bacterium
CAAGCCAGCGCCATATTCCCAGTGCCTCCAGGATCTCTCTAGTCGTGACAGCGTTACTGATGTGCCGCCAAGCAGAAAGAAAAGGCCCGAACCTAGCCACGGTTCGATCATAGCTGCCGCCCTTGCGTCAGGGTGATAATCCCCGTCTCCGAACTAGTCACCAGGTGCGGGTTGGAAACCATTCCCAATTCCGGAAGGGGGTGGGACGAAGATAAGGGTGAACGTGCCGAGTACCTACAGGGAGCGGCTGGGGGGCAATCCCCCCGACCAGGACCCGGCGGGGAATCTGGCCGAGTTCTAGGCAACTACCTACCCGACGTAGATTCGGGGGCCGGCAATTCCCCCACCGGTGCCCCGTCATGAGGGCCCGCCTTACCGGCGGGCCCTCAACCATTTCGGCAATCGGAAGGCGGCCTCCATCAGCCGCACAATGTTTTCACGAGGGGGTATGGGTTGGCGGCGGTTCCCCCCCCCGGGTGCAACTCGAAGTGGAGGTGCGGCAACCAGTCCGGGGCGTTGCCGCTCGACCCCACGAATCCGATCACTTGCCCCACCACGACGCTCTGACCGGCCGCCAGACCCGAGGCGTACCCATCAAGGTGGGCGTAATAGAAATCGTCCCCGTTGATTCCCTGCAACCACAGGGTTATCCCACCCAGGGTGGAGAAGCTCATCTGGCGGATCTTGCCCGATTCGACGGCCACCGCCGGAGTCCCCAGCGCCGCCATCATGTCCACTCCTTGGTGGGTGCGGCCGCCCGAACGAGGGT
>CAYUKI010000228.1:779-4087 GCA_964445235.1 uncultured Acidimicrobiia bacterium
TGACCGCTCCGGCAACGGGACACACCTGCCCGGCCGGGACCGCCGGAAGCGTGGTGGTCGTGGTGGTCGGGGCCGTGGTGGTCAAGGTGGTCGGCGCAGTAGTGGTCGGGACCAATATGGTGGTACTCGGCGAGATTGTGGTGGGGACCGGGGCGATGGTCGATGGCGGTAAGGTCGTCGAGGTGGTGGTCGACGTGGTCAGACGGGCCAACTCGGCCGCCCGCGCTTGGTCCGCCCGCCTCTTGATCAGAGCGTCATAGGCCACTTGCGCCTTGGCCAGCTCGACTTGGAGCTGATCCGCAAGCTTCTTCATTTCCACCACGGCAGCCTCGTGTTCGGCTTCCAGACGCAGCAGTTCGGAGGCTTGACGATCGAGTTCCGTACGAGCGACCCGTAGCGCATGGAGAGATTCTTCGCCGTCGGCGGATACCAGCTCGACGTACTCCAAACCGGCGTCGACATCCTCCACCCGCAGACCCGCCAGCAGGCCGGTGGAGGAGGCGCCCAATATGTACATCTCGATTGCGGAACGGTCGAGCTGCTCCTCGGCGCGGCTCACCATCACACGGCTCTCCGCCACCAGCACATCGACGAGCGCCCGCTCCTCCTCCAGCCGAATCTGCTCATGCCAGACCAATTCGATCCGGGCGGTGAACTCGTCGGCTCGCCCGCGCAGTTCGGTGAGCTGGCGTTCTGCTTCCTTCAGGTCATCGCCGGTTTGCGCCCAAGCCGGGACCGTCGCCAGCAAGAGAAGGATTACCAGGGAGGCGCTCAGCCGTCTTCTCACGACACCAGCTCCGCCCGGTCACCGTGCAGGGTCACTCGACCCTCAATGGCCAGCTTGCGCAGGTGGGCTGCCACGGATCGAGCCGCCAAGGGATGGAGAGCAGGGTCCACATCCCGATACACCGCTTCGACCAGTTGGTCGATTTCCCCTGCTCCTTCGGCGAGGGCGTTGAGGATCTCCTTCTCGCGTTGGCGGCGGTGAGCGAGGTACCAGTCGATCACTTGATGGGGCTGATCGAGCTCGGGTCCGTGCCCGGGGTGGATCCGTTTCAGATCGAACCGCTGCAACTTCTCGAGAGAGGGCAGATAGGCCACGAGGTCGTCGATCATCACCGACGAACAACCCATGATGTGATCGCCGGTGAAGAGAGCACCGTCCGCCAGAAAGCAGAGATGGTCGTCGGAATGTCCGGGGGTGTGGATCACCTGGAGAGAGACATCACCCACCGGGATTCGATCACCCTCGCCGATCAGGGTATCCGGGTCGAAGTCCGGTCCCGACCGAAAACCGAGGGCTGGCACGGCGAAGGTTCTCGCCAACGGGTTGGCAAGGGGAGCATGGTCGGGATGGGTGTGAGTCACCAGCACCGAACGCACCCGAACCTGGTCGACCGCGTCGGCAACGGCGCGTTCATGTTGGGGGTCGAGCGGACCGGGGTCGATGATGACGCAGTCGCCGGCCGACCCAACGATCCAGGTGTTGGTCCCGGGTCCCGTGAAAGGCGACGGATTGCGGGCGAGCACCCGGGTTATTTTCACGACCCCACCTCGCCTTCTCTCGGCGGCAGGACCGTCACCAGGTTTCCAACCCATCTGCTGGCTCCGGTTTGGTCAACGTCGTCGACCACCCCGCCCAGGAAGACATACAGACCGCCGAAGCCTCCGGCGGAGGCCCGGAGCCCTTCGCCTGCTCCCCCGGCTGGCCGGCCCACCATCAACACCTCCGGGCCCTTACGGCTGGGACGGATGAGGACGGCGGTTGCGGCGGGAACGGGGATGGCCAGAAAGACACCTTGCCGGATGGGCCGCCAGGTTAGGCCACTCCGCCCGACGCCTCCCGGGGACCGTCGGAAGCTCAGCAGCCCGTCGCGCCCCGAAGCCACCACGAGTTGACAGTTACCCTCTCCAGGGTGGCAAAACCCCGTCCCCCCTCGGTGGATGCGCTGGTGCGGCGTCTTGGCGTCGACGATCTGCCGCGGGCGATGGTGGTCGAGGTAGCGAGGGCCGCTGTCGCCGAGGTCCGCGACGTCGCCAGCGAGGCAACCGATGCAGAAGCCGTGGCCGGTCAGGCCATCCGAGCATTACGGAAGAGCCGCCTCATCGACGTGGTCAATGCCAGTGGTGTGCTGCTTCACACCAACCTGGGACGGGCGCCACTGCACCCCGACGCCGCGGCCGCCGCCGCCCGAGTGGGAACCGGCTATTCCAACCTGGAGCTCGACCTTGCCACCGGCCGGAGGGGTGGCCGGGGCTCATACGTCGAACGGCTGCTCCGGGCTGCCACCGGAGCCCAGGCCGCCCTGGTGGTCAACAACAACGCCGGAGCCCTCCTCCTCGCCCTCGCCGCCCTGGCCTCAGGGCGTTCAGTGCCCGTGTCGCGAGGGGAGCTGATCGAGATCGGTGGCTCGTATCGATTGCCCGAATTGATGACGGCCAGCGGCTGTCGACTGGTCGAGGTCGGCACCACCAACCGAACCAGGATCAACGACTACCGACAGGTGGTCGGCGATGACACCGCCGCGCTCCTAAAGGTCCATCCGTCCAACTACCGGCTGAGTGGGTTCACTGAGGAGGCGCCGCTTCATGAGCTGGTAGCCCTCGGGGAGAAGGCTCAAGTTCCGGTCATCTTCGATGCCGGTAGCGGACTCCTCGATGCCGATGTTCCGTGGCTATCTGGTCCCCCCCCCAGCTGGTTGGCCGGTGAGCCGGGGATACGCCAGGCGGTGGAGGCCGGGGTGGACCTCGCCATGTTCTCAGGAGACAAGCTGCTGGGCGGACCCCAGGCGGGACTGCTGGTGGGCAGGGCCGATCTCATCGGACGCCTCCGCCGCCACCCGATGGCCAGGGCGCTCCGTGTCGACGCCGCCACCCTCAAGGCGCTGGAGATCACACTCGAGATGTACGCGGATGGTCGAGCCGCCGAGTTGCCGTTCTGGAGGATGGCAGGCGCCGGGTATGAGGACCTCGAGGCTCGAGCCACCCGTCTGGTAGCGCTGGCCGAAATCGAAGCCCAGGTCGTGCGGGGAGCATCGGTGGTGGGGGCGGGCTCGGTTCCGGGAGCAGAGGTGCCCTCGCCGCTGATCGTGGTGGCCGGTTCGGCCGATCCTATCTTCCTGGCCCTGCTGTCGGCCGATCCCCCGGTGCTCGCGCGCAGGTTCGAGGGGCGCCTCGTCGTCGATCTCCGCGCCGTCCCCGACTCCCGCGACGAGTACATGGCATCGGCGTTGGCCGAAGCATGCCGGTCGTAGGAACCGCTGGTCACGTCGATCATGGAAAGTCGACCTTGGTCCAGGCCGTCACCG
>CAYUKI010000229.1:0-4080 GCA_964445235.1 uncultured Acidimicrobiia bacterium
CTTCACCGGCTGGGTATCCAGGCGTTCGAGCCCGTGCTGGTGGAAGGCAAGGCCATTCAGATCCATCCCCTGGTTTGCGAGGCGTTCAACGCCGACTTCGACGGGGACCAGATGGCAGTCCATTTGCCCCTGTCGGCGGAGGCACAGGCCGAGGCCAGGGTGCTGATGCTCTCTTCCAACAACGTGCTGTCTCCGGCCAGCGGCCGCCCGATCATCACGCCCAGCCAGGACATGATTATCGGCGTGTACTACATCTCGGAGCTGGTGGAAGAGGCCAAAGGCGCCGGCCGAGCCTTCACCAACCTCGCCGAGGCGGAGATGGCCTACGACATCAGAGAGCTGTCGCTACACGCGCCCATTCTTCTCCGGTTGGGCGATCTAGCCGGGACTGTCGAGCGTCACGTCGAGTTGTCGGAACGCCTCGGCAACCTGGTCACCGACGAGCCGATCGATGGTGCGAAGGTGTTCAACACCACTCTCGGACGAGCACTGCTCAACACCGCCTTTCCGAGTGACTTCCCATACGTGAACGCGGTGGTCAACAAGCCCGACGTTCGCCGAATCATCGAGGTCGTGATTGAGCACTATCCGAAGTCGGAAGTCCAGCTCATGCTCGACGCCATCAAAGACCTTGGGTTCCGTTTCGCCACTCGGGCCGGTCTGACCATCGCTCTCGAAGACGTGAAGACCCCTCCCGACAAAGCGGCCATCCTGGCCGCATTCGAGAAGAGAGCCGACACGGTCGAGTCCCAGTACCAAAAGGGCGTCATCACCGAGACCGAGCGACGTCAGGAGCTGATCGAAATCTGGACCGAAGCCACCGACAAGGTGAAGGAAGCCATGGAACGGACCATGGGGCAGCAGAAGTTCAATCCGATCGACATGATGGTGCGTTCGGGGGCCCGCGGGAACATCATGCAGGTTCGACAGATCGCCGGTATGCGTGGCTTGGTGGCCAACCCCAAGGGAGACATCATCCCACGCCCGATCATCTCGAATTTCCGTGAGGGACTGTCGGTGTTGGAGTATTTCATCTCAACTCACGGTGCTCGCAAGGGTCTCGCCGATACCGCCCTGCGGACCGCCGACTCGGGCTATCTAACCCGGCGTTTGGTGGACGTTTCCCAGGAGGTCATCGTCCGCGAAGCCGACTGCGGGACCGATAAGGGGATTCGAATCGCCATCCTCGACGAGCGAGGCCGGAAGATTCGCAACCTCCGTTCCCGGGTCTATGGCCGGACCCTGGCCGAGGACGTCAAGGTCGAGAAGAAGGTGGTGGAGTCCAACGGTGTTCGTCTCGTCGAGGGAGCGCTCATCCGCTACGGCGAACTGACTCTCTTGGAAGCCGCCGCGGACGTCGCCGATATCCGAGTCCGCTCGGTGCTGACCTGCGACACCCGTCACGGGGCTTGCCAGGCGTGCTACGGGCTTTCGCTGGCGATCAACAAGACGGTGGAGATCGGGGAGGCCGTGGGGATCATGGCCGCCCAGTCGATCGGCGAGCCGGGTACCCAGTTGACGATGCGTACGTTCCACACCGGTGGCGTGGCCGGCGAGGACATCACCCATGGCTTGCCCCGGGTGGTGGAGCTCTTCGAGGCGCGCGCCCCGAAGGGGAAGGCCGTGCTGGCCGAGGTGGGCGGCAAGGTCCGGATCGAAGAGACCGAGGATTCTGGCCGGCGGGTCATCGTCGAGTCGAAGGATGGTGAGGCCGAGTATCCGATGTCACGGCGAGCCCGGATTAGGGTCAACGACGGCGACACCATCCAACCCGGTACCCAGCTCACCGAAGGTCCCCTCGACCCCAAAGAGGTGCTGGAGATCCTCGGAGTGCGGGCCGCCCAGCAGTACTTGGTGGATCAGGTGCAAGAGGTATACCGGTCGCAAGGGGTGGAGATCCACGACAAGCACATCGAATTGATCGTGCGCCAGATGCTGCGACGGGTGCGGGTCGTCAACCCAGGCGAGTCGGACTTCTTGCCAGCCGAATTGATCGACGAGCAGGACTTCCGCGAGGCCAACAAGGTCCTCGTCGATGACGGCAAGGCGCCAGCGGAAGGTCGGGCGGAGCTCATGGGCATCACCAAGGCTTCGCTGGCCACCGACTCGTGGCTCTCGGCGGCCTCGTTCCAGGAGACCACACGCGTTCTTACCGAAGCTGCCATCCAAGGTCGGTCCGATTTCATGCGCGGTCTGAAGGAAAACGTCATCATCGGCAAGCTCGTGCCGGCCGGAACCGGCCATACCAGCTACCAGGTGCTGGAGCCGTCCTTGCCGGGCGCCTCGCCGATCTCGGCGCTGGGATTCCTCGGTGGCGAGCTGCCGGTCCGCGACGAAGGAATGTCGTCGGAGGCCGCGGCCGAATGGCTGGCTGCGCTCGGCAAAAAGAGTGACGCCACCTCCGAAGAGGAGCTGGTCATCGATGTCGCCGAGGAGTCGGAAGCCGCCGAGGAGTAGGTCGGTCACGGGGCCAGTGGAGAGTGCCAGCCGGCCGTCCCAGGCTTACACTCGCCGATCGTGGGTTACGCCGACGTCAGCTTCTGGTTGGAGACATGTGGCGATGACCTCAGCCCCCGGCCGGCGCTGACCCGCGACCACCAAGTCGACACCGTGGTGGTGGGGGCCGGCTTCACCGGGTTGTGGACCGCTCACTTCCTCACCCAACTTGATCCCGGCCGGCGGGTGGCGGTGGTGGAGCGAGACATCGCCGGATTCGGAGCCTCGGGTCGGAACGGTGGTTGGGCGAGTGCCTTTTTTCCCATCGGGCCCTCGGTGATCGCCCGCCGCTTCGGTAAGGACGCGCCCCGTCGGGTAACCGACTTGCTGGCCCGCTCGGTCGGCGACCTCGGTGACGAGCTTTCGGAACTAAGCATCGACGCCCACTTCCATCGGGGGGGGGAGCTCAGCCTGGCCACCTCACCGGCCCAGCTAGCCGGCCTGTCGGATGAGATCGAGGAGGCGGAGCGCTACGGCCTGAAGGATCGCTATCGCTTGCTCGACCGGGACACCGCCCAGGCCCGCTTCTCTTCTCCCTTGGTGCTCGGAGCCCTGTTCGATCCAGACTGCGCCGTGCTTAACCCGGCCCGGTTGGTGCGGGGGCTGGCCCGGCGACTTACCGAGCGAGGCGTTGAACTGTTCGAACGGACCGCGGTCACCGGAATCGAAAATGGAGCGGTGACGGCCAACGGACATCGCCTCACCGCCGGCCAGGTGGTGCTGGCCACCGAGGCGTATACCTCGCAGCTCCCCGGTCTGCATCGCACCGTCCTCCCCGTCTACTCTCTCATTGCCCTCACCGAACCGTTGGGCGATGAGCGCTGGTCGCAGGTGGGTTGGCGGGATCGCGAAGCCGTCACCGACGGCCGTCACATCCTCATCTACCTGCAACGAACCGCCGACGGTAGGGTGCTGTTCGGCGGTCGGGGGGCGCCCTATCACCTCGGTTCAAGGATCAGCGCCGACTTCGACCGGCACGAGCCGACGTTTGGTCATTTACGTCGGGAGTTCGAGCGCCTCTTTCCCGACTGGAAGGGAGTGCGGTTCACCCACCATTGGGGTGGTCCGGTGGCGATCAGTCGAGACTGGGTGCCGTCGATCGGCGTCAAGGAGACCCTGGCGTGGAGCCGTGGTTATGCCGGCGATGGGGTGACGTTCTCATTCCTGGCCGGCCGGACCCTGGCCGACCTGCTGGTCGGATCGGCGGGCGAGCGGACCGAGATGCCGTGGGTGAATCACCAACCACGTCTCTGGCCGATCGAGCCACTACGGCTGATCGGGTCGCGAATCGTCTACTGGAGTTTCCGTCGACAGGATGTGCGGGAGGAGAAGACGGGGCGGCGCCGCCGGGCCAGTCTTACCCTCGGCGGAGTGCTGTCCGGTCGCAACCGCTGAGCCGCTATCCACTCGATCGACATCTACTAAATCAGCACCGATTAAGTGGATTTTTGTAACTACCCCACCAGTCGCCGGGCGGCCCGGTTGTGCCGATCGATCAATGCCTCGACGTCGACGGTCATCAACTGCCGGTGGCGGACCACTTGGCGTGGAGCTACGACAAAGCCAAGAAGCTGTCTGCCCGCA
>CAYUKI010000230.1:0-4075 GCA_964445235.1 uncultured Acidimicrobiia bacterium
TGATGGTGAGCTGATCGTGCTGGCCGATCAGTTCCACTGCCGAGGCGACCTCCGCCTCTACCGCTCCGGCCGAGACCATGGACCCATCTCTATAGGTGCGGGTTCGTCCCTGACGTGGAATCCTCTTGGCGACCGCCACTTCGCCCTGTTCACCCACGAAGCGGCCCTCCACTTTGGCCTCGTCCCCGAATGGCCCCACCAGGTCGCTGCGCCCGCCTTCCCCGAGCAGGAGCCTCAGCGCCCCGAGCAGCAGGGTCTTGCCGGCCCCGGTCTCACCGCTGACGACGCAAAACCCCTGCCCCGGTTCCAGGCGCGCGTGCTCGATAATCCCGAGGTTGGCAACCGCCAGCTCGTCGAGCATCAGGGTTCCAGCTGGAACTTGTCCCTCACCGTCATCGGGAAGGTCCGTCCGGCGAAAGACACGAACCGGGCCGGTCGCGGCCCTCGACGGACAAGCACCCAGTCACCCTGGGTGAGGGTTCCGACTTCCAAGCCGTCGACGCTGACTCGCACCGGGCGATCGGCCGTCACGGCCAGCCTGATGTTCGAAGCCGGCGACAACACCAGGCTTCTCGAGAACAATGAGTGGGCGGCCACCGGTGTCAGCACAATCGCTTCCAACTGTGGATCGACCAGCGGTCCGCCTGCCGAAAAGTTGTAGGCGGAGGATCCGGTCGGGGTGGACACGACCAGGCCATCGGCCCGATAGGTATGGTATCTCTCGCTGTCGATATCGACGGCGAGGGCAACCAGACGCTGGCTCTCGATCTTTTCCACGACCACGTCGTTGACCCCGAGGTGGTGAGATCCGTTCGACAGGCTGGCCTCGATCGTCATTCGTTTTCTGATCTCGTGCTTGTTGTCGGCCAGCGCATCGAAAGCTAGGTCGAGCTCGGATGGTTCGGCCTCGGCGAGGAAGCCGAGGTGGCCGAGGTTGAACCCCAACACCGGCACGTCGAGAGCCAGACCCAGGCGGACCGCCCGCAGCATGGTGCCGTCGCCGCCTACGGCGATCACCATCTCCGGCCGGTCATCGGCTCGCGGCGCAACCAACTCCAAACCTTTGTCGCGCGCCACCTTCTCGATCGTGGCCGCAAAGGCGGTGGCTTCGGCCCGTGAGTCGTGGACGACGACCGCGATTCTCATCGCCGGCACCAGAGGAAGACCTCCCGATTCCCATGGCGCCCCACCGTCGGGCAGTCCATCCGGTCGAGGACCGCGAACCCGGCCTGTTCGAGGCAGGCGGCCACCTTCTCGATGGCCACCAACCGGTCGGTCTCTAGGCGAACGGTACCCGCCTTGGTCAGCGCGCCTCGCTCCAACTCGAACTGCGGCTTCGCCAACGCAAGCAGTTGCGCACCTGGTGACGCCAGCCGGGCGAGTGCATCGGCGACCGTGCAGAGCGAGATGAAGGACAGATCGACCACCAAGGTGTCGAAGGGCCCACCGAGGTCCTGTGGGTCCACGTACCTGAGGTTGACACCTTCGTGAACGGCCACCTTGGGATGGTGACGAAGGCTGGGATGAAGCTGGTCTCGTCCAACGTCGAGGGCGACAACCTGGGCTGCACCGTTGTCTAGGAGAACCTGGGTGAAGCCTCCGGTCGAGGCGCCGGCGTCGAGCACTCGACGTCCCCTCACCGGGTACGGCCACTTGGTCAAGGCGGCGGCGAGCTTCTCGCCCCCCCTTCCCACGTACCCGCCGGTGACCACGACGGAATCCTGCTCGCCGACCCTTGTCCTCGGGGTCGGATGGATCACGCCGTCCACCGTCACCCGTCCGGTTTCGATGGCGCGGCGGGCAGCCGTACGGGATTCGACCAGGCCCCGTTCGACCAACGCTAGGTCGAGGCGGGTGTTCAGGCGGGTTCCTCGTCGATCATCGCACTCAACAAATCGGCGAGTCTCCCGGCCAGAGGCGGGGAGTCCACAGGGGACGCAGCGACAAGTTGGGCGAGAAGCTCGCTGATCTCCTCTGCGGGTTGGGCGAGCGGGTCGGGATTGGCCTTATCATCCATGCCGGCCATTATCGCCTACCCCCCCGACAGGTTCGGTGATGCTTCCCATCCGCGACGCCAATCCGGCGCTCATGACCCCCTTTGTGACCATCGCCATCATCGCCACCTGCGCGCTGGTCTTCTTCGGCCTCCAGCCGCGTAGCGCCGAGTCCGGCGAGGAGTTCTTCTACCGCGCCGCCTCCATACCGTGTGAGATCACGAGCGGGGAGGCTCTTACCAGCGCCGAAATCCGGGGGGCAGAGTGCAGCCGCGGCGACGGCAGCCCGGTGTTCCCAGAGAAGAACATCTGGTTGTCATTGGTGTCGTCGATCTTCTTCCACGGTGACATCGCCCATCTCCTCGGCAACCTTTGGGTGCTCTGGATTTTCGGGAACAACGTGGAGGACGCCTACGGGCGGGTGGGGTACGCGGCCTTCTACCTGCTGACCGGGCTGGCAGCATCCTTCGGCCACATCGCCCTCAATCCCGCTTCCACGGTGCCGGTGGTGGGTGCTTCGGGCGCCATCGCCGGGATCATGGGCGCCTATCTGGTGTTGTTCCCGTCCGCACGGGTCGTATCGATCATCCCCCCACTGTTCTTCTGGCCATTCGCCGTGCCGGCCGGGCTATTTCTGGTGATCTGGCTGGTAGCTCAGTTCGCAATTGCTGGGGCTGCCAGCAATATCGCCTGGGAGGCCCACGTGGTCGGCTTCGCTGTCGGGCTGGCCGTCACCTTCTTCAACCGCAAGAACCTCCGGACCCGCATCGCCACCCACAACTACCGGGCGTGGTCGCGCCGCCCCTGAAACCGCAACCGCCGGTCGTACGCGCCGAGGGGTGACGCGGATCGTCGAAGGTTTGTGCCGGAAACCACCTCACACCGGTGCCAGTCCGTTGGCGATCCCGTAACGACAGGGTGCTCCGCCGCCGACGCGTTTCCCCATCTCGTTCAACGGGAGTTACCGGGCGACTACAAGCCTCTTGAATTCGACCTCGTTTCCGGGCATGGTCGCCCCATGAAGGCATTCGCACGGGTCCGGGCTCTTGCCGACCGTCAGAAGGGCCTGGTGGCCCGGGCTCAGCTCTTGGCAGCCGGGGTGAGCCCCACAACCATCCAACGCCTGATCGGCATCGGGTTGCTCGATCCTGTCATTCCGGGCATCTACCGGACACCGGGGGCCGAACTCGACCATCGCCTCAGATTGAGAGCTGCGCTGCTCGGACTCCGCGGGTCGATCGTGTCGCACGAGTCGGCGGCCGAGCTCCATGGCATGGGCGGGGTTATCGCCAACCGACCGGTGGTGACCGTCCCGGTCGGAAGAACCCACCGCTATCCCGACATGAGGGTTCACGAGAGCACCGACATCACCCCCGACCAAGTGGTCGAGGTCGACTCGATGCCGACCAGCAGACCCGCCCGGGTCATCATCGAACTGGCCCAGCGCATGCCGATTGGCCGCCTGAAATCACTGATCGAGTCGAGCATCATCGAGAGACACGTCGAACTCAACGACCTGGAGGAGCTGGCCAGCCGTCTCGGGAGGCGGGGGAAACCTGGCACGATCAAGCTGCGCAAGGCTCTTACAGCCATAGGACCGGGCGTTCTGGTGTCCGCATCGATCCTTGAACTGAAGGGTTATCAGCTACTCGCCGAAGTCGGCCTCGGTCCCCCGATGACGCAGTTCCGCCCCACTTGGCTCGAGTTCATCGACGGGTGCGTCGATTTCTGCTACCCAGAGCACCGGCTGATCATCGAGATCGACGGCAGGCGCTGGCATACCCGCACCAGCGATTTCGAGCGTGATCGCTACCGGGACAACCTCGCTCAGATCGCCCGCTGGCGGATCCTTCGGTTCACCTGGGACCAGATCGTCAACCATCCCGGCTATGTAATCGATACGATTCGCAAGGCCCTGGCTAGCTGACCCCTGGTCAGACGCCCACCCGCTGTAGCCAGCGGGTCACTTCCCTGCCGGCCCATCCGGTCACTCCCGCCCCGATGTCCCTCGGAGGCGCCCCTCATCTGCTCCCCGGGCGCCGACCCCGCGTAGGCCATCAGGAACGCATCGGCCGCGACGA
>CAYUKI010000231.1:0-4072 GCA_964445235.1 uncultured Acidimicrobiia bacterium
CACCTCCGCCCCCGTTCGGAGGGCGGAGACCACTGGGCCGACCACCTTTCATTGGTCTGTTGGTACCACCATCTCATCGCCATCCACACCTTGGGTATGCAGATCGACCCCGACAGCCCCATCCATCGGAGACGGCTGATCGGCTGGCACACCACCGGCCCACCCCCCTAGGGCACCGACGCCCCGCTCCCGCGGACAACCCCCTTCGGCTCGATCCCTTTCCCGGCAATCACACCGTGTCATGCCCTGAACCCTGTCGTTCGGTTCAAACCGACACGGCCCGTTCGGCGCGCCCGGCCCACGGACAACGACACGGCGGACCGAAACGCCATTGTCTTGTGAATCAAACCGCCTAGTTGATCGCCGGGAGCGGCACGTAATCGCGGGCCCGGGCGGCCAACTCCGATGCTCCCGGAAGCGACGGGCCCGATTTGAGGTTGCCGAGTGCCGCAAGCAACGCTGCGGGGTTGGTCTCGGTAGTGATTACGCGGTTGGGCGACAGCTGGTGAAGGAGACCGTGGTACCAGTCGGTGGCCGGTGATGGCAGGCGCGGAGAAACCAGGTAATAGTCGGGCGAGGCGTCGTCACCGCTTAGCCCTATCGCCAGCTCCAGCTGATGGTCTTTTCCCAACAAACGGGCCCCCCACTCGGCTATTACCGGAGTTAGGGGGTCGGCGTTCACCAGGGTGTAAACGCTTCCATGGGCGGCTGCTTTTCTCCAGGTGCCGCGCAGCGCCGAGACAGCGGCCAGTAAGTCTGCCGGCACCCGCCCAGAATCCTCGAAACTGACGTTTTGGGCGCGCTCGGCCGCCGTTCGTATGGCGCGAATGGCGCCGTCGCCGATCACCGCGACCAAAGTGGAGAGGGAAGCCATTTCACCATCATGCCCGGGCGTTCTGCCTACCGTGTTCCCGTGCCGTCCGTATACATGAACGATGACCTCGATGCCATCCGCGTCCAGGCGAGACGGTTCGTCGAGGAGAAGGTTGTGCCCGTTGCCGAGGCCTGGGAGGAGGCCGGAGAGATCCCGAGGAGCGTTCTCCGTGAAATGGGCAGGCTCGGCTTCTTCGGACTGAGGGTGCCGGAGAAGTGGGGCGGCTTGGGCCTCGGTCCGCTCGCTTCGGTGGTGCTCGCCGAGGAGTTGGGCAGGTCCACCTTCGGGGGTTTCGCCATCACCGTCTTGGTGCACACCGACCTGGCCATGCCCTACCTGCTGAACTTCGGAACCGAAGAGCAATTTGCCCGCTGGGGAAGCGGCGTCATGTCGGGCGAGATTCTGACGGCGATCGGGGTTACCGAATCCGACGCCGGGTCGGACGTGGCAGCGCTTCGCACGACGGCCCGAGCGGATGGGGACGGTTACCGCCTCGACGGTTCGAAGATGTTCATCACCAACGGAGCAACCGCCGACCTCGTGTTCGTCGCCGCCCGCACCGACCCCGAAGCCAAAGGGTCGCAAAGTCTGTCCATCGTTGCGGTCGAGAAGGGATCGACGGGGTTCTCGGTGAGCCGCAAGCTCGACAAAATGGGTTGGCGATCGTCCGACACCGCCGAACTGGCATTCGACGACTGCTTCGTTCCCGCCGCCAACCGGATAGGGGACGAGAACCGCGGCTTCTATGAAATCATGCACAACTTCCAGAACGAGCGGCTGGCTCTGGCTGGCCAGGCAATCGGCGAAGCCGCCAAGGCCCTCGAATTGACCCTCGAATACACCCAGCGGCGGCGGGCATTTGGAGCAACGCTCTACGACAAGCAGGCGGTGCGTCAGCGGCTGGCGATGCTCTCGGCGAAAGTTGAAGCTGGACGCCAGCTCATCTATCACGCCGCCTGGCTCTCCCAACAGGGGGCCGACGCGGTGAAAGAGGTCTCGATGGTCAAGGCTTTCGTCGGCGAGCTCGTCAACGAGGTGCTCTATTCGTGCGTGCAATTCCATGGCGGTACGGGCTACATGGTGGGGACACCCATCGAACGGATGTATCGAGACGCTCGCATCCACTCGATCGGAGGGGGAGCGACCGAGGTGATGCTCGAGGAGATCGGCAAACGATCCCGTCGGTGACCACGTTTCGGGCCATTCGCACCGGCCACCCTCTGTCACCGAGTTCGGCGAGGGGTCTCCCTCCGGGTTGGCCACGGTAACGTCCCGGGGTGGACCTCTTCTCCCTGCGAGCCGAGTACGAAAGTCGAGGGCTGGCCGAGGAGGATGCCCTTACCAACCCCGTCGAGCAGTTCAGGTTGTGGTTCGATCAGGCGGTCGGAGCTGGTCTGCCAGAGCCCAATGCCATGGTCCTTGCCACCGTATCGGCGGACGGGAGACCTTCGGCGCGTGCGGTTCTCATGAAGGACTTCCATCACGGAGGTGTGGTGTTTTACACCAACTACCGAAGCCGCAAGGCGGAAGCGCTGACGGCTACCGACCGCGCTTCGCTGCTGTTCTTGTGGATCCCCTTGCACCGGCAGGTGCGAATCGAGGGGCGGGTGGCGAAGGTGCCGGCGAGTGTCTCCGACGCTTACTTCGCCACTCGACCAAGGGGTGCCCAACTCGCAGCTGCGGTATCACAGCAGAGTGCGGTGGTGGGCAGTCGTCTCCAGTTGGAGAAGGCGGTCGAAGAGCTCGACGCCGCCGGCGAGGAGATCACCCGGCCGGACTGGTGGGGTGGATATCGCCTCGAACCAGACGAGTACGAATTCTGGCAGGGACGACCCAACCGACTGCACGACCGACTCCGGTATCGGCAGGCCGGGGATGCCTGGGAGATCGAACGTCTCGCACCCTGAGAAAGGGGTGGTACCTACACTCGTCAGCGTGCAGTGGACGGTGATTGGTTCAAGCGGCACGTACCCTACCGCCGGCAATCCATGCTCCGGATACCTCCTTGAGCACGGTGACACCCTGGTGTGGGTGGAGGCCGGGCCGGGTACGTTCACGGGCGTCCTGCCGCTGTTGAGCCGGCTGAGCGCCGTCGTCGTGTCCCACCGCCATGTCGACCATTGCCTCGATCTGCTCACCGCGTTGCATGCCCTCGCCTACGGTCCCAACCCTCGGCGCGGTCTGCCGCTGTTCGCTCCCGCCGAGGTCTTCGAGCGGCTGGCGGCAGTTGTCGAACCGAGCGATAGCCTTGAGAAGGTGTTCTCCCTTCAACCGGTCGGGGATGGGGACAAGGCGGAGATCGGGGAGCTGACCGCCTCTTTTGCAGCAACCGACCATCCGGTCCCGACCATCGCCAGCCGGTGGGAGGGGGGGGGAGGCTCGATCTGTTTCACTGCCGATACCGGGCCCGAGGGCCACTGGATGGATTTGGCGATGGGAGCGGATCTGTTGGTGTGTGAAGCCAGTGTGACCGAACCCGTGCTGGGCCACCTCACCGGTGACCAAGCCGCCTCGATCGCGACCCAAGCCGGCGTTGGCGCCTTGCTCCTCACCCACCTTCGACCGACCAGCGAGCGAGAGGGACAGCTTGAGTCGGCCGCCAGAAGCTTCGACGGTCCCATCGAGTTCGCTGAGCCTCGACTGGTGTGGGCGGTGTGACGGTCGCTCGTCAACGACCGCCGGACGAGCTGCGCCCAGTACGACTACACGTCGGCTACACGGATATGACGCCGGGTTCGGTCCTTATCGAAGTGGGCCGGACCCGGGTGCTCTGTACGGCCTCACTCGACCCGGACGTCCCCCGGTGGATGAGAGACGCAGGTAAGGGATGGGTCACTGCCGAATACGGAATGCTGCCGGGCTCTTCGGCCGACCGAATTCACCGTGATAACTACACCCGCGGGCGAGCTCAGGAGATTTCACGCCTGGTGGGTCGGGCGTTGCGGGCGGTGGTCGACCTCCCGGCCATGGGGGAGCGGATGGTTCGAGTCGACTGTGACGTGATCCAAGCCGATGGAGGGACGCGGACGGCTGCAATCACCGGTGCCTGGGTAGCGCTTCACGACGCCTTGGAGCACGCAGTTGCTAAGGGCTCCATGGCCCGCAATCCCATTCTCGATACGGTTGCGGCGGTTTCGGTCGGAATCGTCGACGGGCGCCCCGTGCCGACCCACGAAGACGGGTGCCCAGAGGGATTCG
>CAYUKI010000232.1:0-4008 GCA_964445235.1 uncultured Acidimicrobiia bacterium
AGACGCCGATGCGCGACTACAAGGTCAATCGCGACGTCGGGTACTTCGGTACCGACAATCCCGCGACCGCAGTCGCGGAGCGGATGCCGTTCGTCGTGCAGACGGAAGGCGACATCAAGTACCTCAACATCGGCATCGTCTCGGGCGCCCACGGCTCCCACGTCGCTGGTATCGCGGCAGGGAACTCGCTCTTCGGTGGTTCGATGAGCGGTGCAGCGCCGGGCGCGAAGATCGTCTCGTCCCGTGCGTGCATGTTCGTCACCGGCTGCACGTCACACGCCCTCCTCGAGGGGATGATCTTCGTGGCGAAGCAGTCGAACGTCGACGTGATCAACATGTCGATCGGCGGGCTGCCGGCGCTCAACGACGGCAACAACGCCCGGGCACTCCTATATAACCGCCTCATCGAGCAATCCAACGTGCAGATGTTCATATCGGCCGGCAACAACGGTTCGGGCATGAACACCGCTGGTGATCCCGCCGTGGCCAGCCTGGTCATGAGCATCGGCACCTACATCAGCCAGGAAACCTGGCGGAAGAACTACGGGTCCGACTCGGGCGTCGTCGACAACATTCACGGCTTCTCGTCACGTGGACCCCGTGAGGACGGCGGCTTCAAGCCCAACGTGATCGCGCCGGGAGCTGCCGTCTCGACGACCCCCTTGTGGCAGGCAGGGGGCCCATTGGTTGGCACCTACGCGCTGCCACCCGGGTACTCGATGTTCAACGGCACCTCGATGGCCGCCCCCCAAGCGGCCGGCGCCGCTGCGCTCTTGGTCAGCGCCGCCCAACAGGCCGGTGTCCAACACCAACCCGCCCAGATTCGCCAGGCCTTCAACTCATCGGCTCGCTTCATCACCGGGCGTTACCAGGCCTATGAGCAAGGCAATGGCCTCATCAACGTCGGGGCGGCCTGGAACCTGTTGAGCACGAACATCAAGACGGCCGAGATCGCCGGCGCAGTGCCGGTGAACACCGTGTTGGCTGGATTCCTGGCCACGCCAGGGGTCGGTGTGGGCATCCATGACCGAGAAGGTGTGACGATCGGT
This sequence comes from uncultured Acidimicrobiia bacterium, assembly GCA_964445235.1. GTDB lineage: Bacteria > Actinomycetota > Acidimicrobiia > Spongiisociales > ZC4RG35 > CAYUKI01. The sequence continues at coordinate 1,050 of CAYUKI010000232.1, forward strand.
ACCACTTACACCCGTACCTACACCCTGGTACGCAGTCAGGGGGGCGCCCAACCGATCACCTACAACGTGAGTTGGGTTGGAAACGACGGCACTTTCTCGTCCGCTGCCACCGTGGCACTACCGGGCAACAAACCCGTCTCGTTCCCGGTCGGCATCAACCCGTCTACGGCCGGTGCCCACTCGGCCATCCTCAACCTGGATGACCCGGGCACGACCGGCATCGACTACCAGACCATGAACGTGGTGGTGGCACCCTACGAGTTCAACGCCGGCAACAATTACAGCGCCTCGGTCAGCGGTTCTCTCGATCGCAACCAGACCACCAGCCACTTCTTCCGCGTTCCGACCGGGACGCCGGCGTTCAAGGTGGACCTGAGCGGTCCGTCGACCGCGGCCGGAACGGGTCAGATCCGCTTCCTGCGGTTCCACCCCTATGGCGTGGCGATCGATTCGAACGCCAGCACCGCCAACTACTGCCCGTCGGCAACGGCCCCGGCCACCTGCCCTGGGTCGGCCCTGAGCCGGACCACGACCAATCCGCAGGCGGGTGTCTGGGAGGTAACGGTCGAGGCTCGCCGGACCTCGGACACCGCCACCGGGTCGTATTCGCTGACCGCGTCGATTCTCGGAGCCAGCGTCTCACCCAACCCCGATGTCATCCCCGCGGCGACGATCGGAGTGCCGGTGGCCCGGAGCTACACGCTGACGAACCTGTTCGGAGCCTTCACCGGCCGAGCGGTCGGGACGACTCTCGGAAGCGCCCGGCGCGGTCCGTTCTCAATCGCCGACCTGGAGGTCCAGCAATACCTGGTGACGGTGACGACCGGCAGCACCAGCCTGCGGGCGACCATTGGCGGCACGTCTGATCCCGCCGCCGACCTCGACCTGTACGTGTTCAACTGCACGAGCGGTTCCTGCGTTCTGGCAGGTCTAAGCGCCGACGGGGACTCCGAGGAGTCGGTGACCATCGCCAACCCGGCTGCCGGACCATGGATCGTCCTGATCGACGGTTTCGCGGTTCCGGCCGGAACCACCACCTACAACTACGTGGACGTGTTCACCAACGCCGCCTTCGGTTCGGTGAGCGTCACCGACGCCAACGCCTTGCGACCGGCCGGAGCTTCATGGACTGTGCCCGGTTCGGTCACAGCCAACGCCGCTCCGGCCGCCGGTCGGCTTCTGCTCGGCAACGTCGAGGTCCGCACCGATACCAACATATTGATCGGGTCGGGTGACGTGATCGTCCAAAGCGTCTCCTAGAAGAGACTGAACCGAGTGACAGGGCCTCCTACCTCCGGTAGGGGGCCTTGTTCGGTTCAGCCGGCTTCGCAGAGCCGAAAACCACCGGTGGCGTCGAGGCGGTAGTCGAGTGCGCCTTGGGGGGTTTCGATCACCACCCAAAACCCGGACACGATCGCCTGGGTGTAGAAGACGCCCGGTTCCGGACAACCAAGAGAGCCGTCCGACCATTCGGCGACTTCGGCCTTCACGACCTCGAAATCGCCAACTGCGAGACCGGTTCGAGACGCCGCGTCGGCGAGCACGGCGGCGAGATAGTCGGCCGGGACGGCCCCGGTCGGCGCCGTTCTTGTGGTGGTCGCTTGAGTCGGCGGGATGATCGTCGTAACCGAGGTTGAAGCCGGCTCGGTCGTTACCGTCGCCCTGGTGGACGCCGGACCGGTCACCGCCGGCAGCGTCGGTTCGGTGGGTTCTGTCTGGGTGGGCTCCCCGGTGGAGGGACCCAGGGCGCCACCGCAGGCGGGCCAAGCGAGCATCGAGGCGGCCAGGGCCCAAGTCACTCGTCTCATTGGAATCACCGTACCAGCGACCCCTTCCTACGGAAGTCCCGGAATGCGGGCGACCCGGGTGCGTGCTACTTCCGGGCCACCAGCACCCGGAAGTCGCCGAGACCCCGAGGATGAAGGAGGGTCTCCGCGTCGGTCCGGAGGGCGCGGACGGCCAGACGTTCACCCTGGTCGCTCCCCCGCGCCAGTTCCAGCTCGCGCCGTCTCAAATCGGAGAGCCGCCCCCGCAAGCCCAACGACGTCAGAAAGTCGTCTTGACGCATGAGCTCAACCCGAGCGCCGGCCGCGGTGGCGACGCTCAGCAAGGCGGTGAAGTTGACGTCGGCGGTGATGTCGGTGGCACCCGGTTCGTCGAGGGGGTGGGGTCCGAGATGGTGGGCCCGGTAAGTGCGCAGAGTGCCCTCGCCGCGTCGAGATTCCAGGTTCTCGGCCGTCTCGCCGTAGTCGATGACCAACACCGTCCCGGGGCTGAGTAGTCCTAGCGCGCTTTGCAGCCACTGCCCGGCTGCGATTTGCACCTCGACGACGCCTCCCTCCGGAACGGGGCCGGCAAAGCGATCACACCAATCGGCGATCTCGTCTCGGGGGGGGGCATCAACCAGCACGAGAATGTCTCGCTCGGACCCCACCCACCGCTCTCTCCAACCGGACCCACTACGCACCGCCAGCGCCATCGGCAGGTTGTCGAGCAGCTCGTTGGCGAGGATCACTCCCCGAAACGGCCCTGGGACGTCGGACAGATCTTCGACCGCTTCGCCGACCACCAGGGCGAGGACCTGACGGGCAGCCGGTGAAGCGTCCACTGCCCAAGCTTCGACCGGTTCAACCGCCAGCAGCGCCTCGAGCAGGCTGCCGGAACCGGCCCCAGCTTCAACCAACCGAAAAGGATCACCCAGCCGTTGATGCTCCTGTGCCACGAAATGTGCCAGCGTCTCCCCGTACAACGGGCTCACTTCGGGGCTGGTGAGGAAATCTCCTCCCCTGGTCGACCGCAAGGTGGGCTGGGAGAAGAACCCCCACTGCCGATCGTAGAGAGCCTCGGCCATGAACGATTCGAACGGGATCGGACCCGTAGCTTCGATCTGAGCCTGCATCCGCTGGCGAAGGGCCGTCATTCCGGCGACGATAGGACCGATGAAATTCGGGATCAGCAT
>CAYUKI010000233.1:0-2090 GCA_964445235.1 uncultured Acidimicrobiia bacterium
CCTGCCGCCAGCGCGGCTTGGTCATCGTCGTGAATGGTCATGAAATCCGAGAGCCGGGTGATCGAGAAGATCTCGCGGTAGTGGTCCGACAACCCGCAGGCCGCCACCTGCCGACCTCCTGTCCGAGCTTTGGCGAGGATCCCGACAATGACGGCGATGCCGGTCGAGTTGATGTAATCGGTAGCGGTGAAGTTGAGCAGCACCCGGCGAGTGGTCCCATCGAGGTGGCCATAGGCCTCGTCGAGAGGTTCTTGGGCGGTCCGGTTGACATCGCCACTCAGCTCGAAGACCGTCGTGTCGGATTGCTGCCTGACGGCAAGCGAGAACGGTGTCCCGGGCATCAATTGGCTCCTTCTCGTTTTATAACCAGCTCCATGGTGTGATGGGTATCGTCGGTCTCGGTGTGAAGCTCGTCGACCATCTGTTTGATAAGGAACAAGCCCCACCCACGCGGCGTCTGTAGTCCCGCCACCTTGGCGTCGAGATCGGGAGTCTCGGCCTGCGGTATCTCCGTCCCCCCCCCATGGTCTTTGATGAGCACCCGCAGGCTGGCGGCGTCGGCAAGCACGGTGATGTCGACCGGCAGGTCGGAGTTGAAGTGGTTGCCGTGCTCGATGGCGTTCATGGTGGCCTCGGCGACGGCGGTGCCCAGTCGCTGGAGGCGGTCCGGGGAGATTCCCAGGTCGCCTACTGCCTCCAGGACATGGGCAATGGCCAACCGCTCGTTGCCGTCCTCGGAAGGGACGCTGAAAGAGGTCAGCTCAATCGGTCCGTCGCCTGCGAAGGCGGCGGCGCTGGCCTCCGCTGACGATGTCCGGCGAACGATGACCATGGTGACGTCGTCCTCCTGCTCGCCTCCGGCGGTGAACTTGGCGAGCTCGTGCAAGATCGTCCCGATGAGCTCGCCCCCCCCCGGGTGGCCGGCGACGAGTCCCATAAGGCGAGGCAATCCGAACATGGCCCCGGCCCGATTGTGTGCTTCGGCGATCCCGTCCGAGGAAAGGAGCATTGATTCCCCTACTCGGAGGTTGGCGGTCTTGACTTCGTAGGACATTCCCGGCAGCAGGCCGAGGGGCATACCGGTGGCACGCAGCTCGATGACGCCCGAGGCGGTGCGAACATATGGCAGGTTGTGACCGGCATTCGCAAAGCGCAGGTCACCGGAGCCTGGTGCGAGGATCCCGTACAGGCAAGTGACGAACATGCCTGGTGGGATCTCACCGTGGAGGACTCGGTTGGTGTCAGCCAGCACCTCGCCGGGATCGTCGGAGCGTTGAGCAGCCGCGCGGAGAGTGGACCGAGTCGTCGCCATGACCAGCGCCGCCGGCACACCCTTGTCGGTCACGTCTCCGACCACCACCCCGAGGCGGCCGTCGGAGAGCGTCAAGAAGTCGTAGAAGTCTCCACCCACGGCTCGGGCGGGCTGGTAGTGAGCGTCGATGGTCCAGCCGGGAAGCTCGGGAAGGTCCTTAGGCAGCAAGGTCTGCTGGATGAGGGCGGCAACCCGCATCTCCTGCTCGATACGCTCCCGTTGCTTGACATCTTCCTCCTGTTGGCGCACGAGTTGGGCGACCCTGATGGCGGGGGCGACCTGCGAGGCAAGGCTCTCCAGCAGCTTGCGGTCGTCGGTGGAGTAGGGCTGGTCGGAGAGACGACGACCCAGGTTCAGGGTGCCGAGCAGCTCTCCTTGGTTGATGAGTGGAACCACCAATTCGACCCTGGCAGCCTTCAGCTCGGTCACGGCCGGCGAATCGATGGTCACCGTGGTGAGATCGACGGGGGCGCCCACTTGCAGGAGGTAGCGGTAAAACGTGTCGAGGTCGGAAATCTCGACCACGGGGCCATCGGCATTCGGAACCGGCGCCGCCGGCCCTGGTTCCGCCTCCGGGTCGGGAACGGGCCCCGCTCTACGAAACAAACTCATCTTCGTATTGATACCTCATCAGCCGTTCCGGATTCGTCACGGACCAATCTACGAATGGCGGCGACCGTTAGGCCACCGGTAAGAGCATGTTGGCGGCCACCGCGGCGGTCTGAAGCGGCTGCGCCGAGGGTTGGGAAAGGCCCTCCAGGTCGCGACCAATCCGGAC
>CAYUKI010000233.1:2100-3999 GCA_964445235.1 uncultured Acidimicrobiia bacterium
GGCGACCTGGCCAGCTAAGAAGCCCAGCCCCAGGATGAAGAGCCACCCGAAGGCGGCTCGACGCTAATGTACCCTCAGGGCGGCCAGGCCGGCGACCACCAGCAACGGCCACGGCGCCGAGATCGCGGTGCCGAAGCCGATCAGCAGGTCGGTCGATACTGCTAGCCCGGTGGAAAGCCACTGTATAGGCAAAGCTGGCACCAGCAGTGCCGGTGCTGATGAAGGACCCGGCCAGGGTCATCAACCAGATGGCCCAGACTGCCCACCTCCGGCCTGGCCGCTTCACCTTGATGGCTCCTTCAGGATCAACCGAATGCCGGCCGGCTCCAGCGTGGCGCCGACCACCGTGGCCAGATCGGTGGTCAAGCAGTCGAGATCGACGGCATCGCGTAGTCGTGCCCCGAACTCCTCGACGGTGCGAGCGGCCTGGTAGCGGGAGCGGTTGAACCGCCGGTCCATCCAACGCTTTACCGCAACGGCTGGAACAACGTGAACGCCGCCAGCGTCGACCCCGCCACCGCCAGGTCGGACCCCTCCACCGGCAGCACCGCCTGCAACCCCACCACCCCGGTTGCATACACCGCCGCCAGCACCGCCACCAGCAAGGCATAAGTGAACGTCCGGGAGATGAGCCGGTCGATCTCGTAGAGGCGATAGCGGAATATGGCAATCCCCGCCGACACCGGTAGGAAGGCTATGAGCAGGCCGACGAGGAGGTCCGTCCCTGGCACCGCGATACCCAAGATGTCAACCGGGAGGATTTCGATGAGAAGGATCTGGCCGGCCAGCAGCCCGACCGCGTAGGTGAACCACTTGAGCTGCAGTCGCTCAACCCCCCGAGACCGCACGAACCTCACGACCACCGAGGCGAGCGCCAGGACGAGGGACACGAGCAGCAGCCTCAAGAAGACATCGCCCGCGAAGCTGCGCTCCGGATCCGCCACACCTGGGAAGCCGATTGGGTTTCGCACCGCTTGGATGCAGGAATCGGTCAGGTCGTCAAACTTCACGCAGATCGTCTCTTGGAGCATCTGAAGGAGGGTGAGGCCGGTCGCAGCCGCGGCGCCCAGCCACCCAACCCCCCACCACCGCCGGCTGGGCGGCTGCCCGGTCGGGTAAAGGAGAGGCACGAAAACGCCGAAAGCCGTGAACAGCCCGTACCAGGTGAAGACGATGGAGCCCAAAACCGACTGGCCGGTCGACCCCCCGGTTCGCACCGCCCAGTCCGAGTACTCGACCAAGGCGTTCCCCAACAGGGCGTAGACGCCGATCCCCGAGAACAGCCACCCGAGCCGGTGGCCGGGACGCTTGGCGATCATCACCGCACCCACTACGGCGAAGGCCAGGAAGGCAACCCCAAGGGCTGCCTGGCCCAGCATGTCCTCCTCCCCTTTGTCGAACTGCAACCACCAGCCCACCGCCGCGCCCGCCAACGACAGGACCACCACCGCAATCGCCAACCGCGCCGGCCACCGGCTCTTGATCACGGTGCCGCCTCGGCCCGCACCCACAAGGCCGCCGAGGCCGGGGCCATCGCCCGGTCGACCACCTCGACCACCGGTGCCCGCACGGTCTCGAGCTCGGCGCGATCTCGTAGGCCCGTCGCCACCGCCTCTACCAACCGAGCCGCGTCGTAACGGGTGCGATTGCAACGCCGATCCACACAGCCGTGTACTCGCCGGCGTAGCGGTTGGAACAGCGTGAAGGCTGCCAAGCTCAACCTGGCCACCGCCAACTGCGACCCACCCACAGGCAGCAAACGCCTGCAAACCCTGCTCGCCATATCATCACCGCCGACGCCGTGATCGGTCAGCACCGGTTCGATTCCTACGAAGAGCAGCACACCAACCGCTGCTAAACGAGTCGAGGTCCAGGTTGTGCGTGCCGTTGCTGTTTCTC
>CAYUKI010000234.1:0-3998 GCA_964445235.1 uncultured Acidimicrobiia bacterium
CCACGGCTCCAGCGTTGGCCCCCTCGATCCCGAGCACCTCTACTACCTGCAAAGCCGGGGCCTGTCTCGCCCCCGGGCGGAGCGGGTGCTGGTGCGGGGCTTTTTCGAGGAAGTGTTGGCGCGCTTGCCGGCGCCGGAACTGGCCGAGGACGTCCGCGAGGCTTTGACCGATCGTTTTGTGGCCGCTCAGAAGGAAGGACGGGTCCGATGAGGTGGCATCGGGTGGCGGCCGCCGACGAGATACCGTTAGGGGGAGCGGCGCTCTTCGAACTGGGCGACGATCGAGTGGCGGTGTTCCGAATCGGCGATTCGCTCTACGCCATTGGTGACCGCTGCAGCCACGCCGAGGCCTCGTTGTCGGAAGGCGAGGTGTTCGACATGGAGGTGGAGTGCCCACGCCATGGATCGGCCTTCGACCTGTTGACGGGCGAGGCACGCTCGCTGCCGGCCACCAAACCGGTACCGATCTACCAAGTGCGCGTGGAGGATGGATGGGTTGCGATCGGGATCGAGGACGACGATGGTTGACGCACTCAAGATCAGCGGTCTGACCGCCTCGGCCGGGCACCGCCAGATCCTCCACGGCCTCGATTTGGCGGTCCCCTTCGGAGAGCTTCACGCCTTGATGGGGCCGAACGGATCCGGGAAATCGACCCTTTGCCACGTGCTTTCCGGGAAGGTCGGCTATGAGGTCGAGGGATCGGTCTTGCTCGACGGTGTCGAGTTGCTGGGCCTCCCGGTGGATGAGCGGGCTCGACTTGGTCTGTTCCAGGCCTTCCAATATCCGGTGGAGGTGCCGGGGGTGAGCCTGGCGGCTTTCTTGGATGAAGTCGCCGAAGAATTGGGTTGGGGCGACCTGTCGGAGCGGGTGGGTCCGGCCGCCCAAGCCCTCGACCTCGAGGCCTTCCTCGGCCGGTCACTCAATGACGATCTGTCCGGGGGGGAGAAGAAGCGGTCGGAAATCCTCCAGTTGGAGGTGTTGCGTCCCAAGGTGGCCATCCTCGATGAGATCGATTCCGGGCTCGACATCGACGCGGTTCGCCAGGTCGCCGCCGCTGTCGAGGCGGCTCGGGGGCCGGACCGGGCGGTGATCATGATCACCCACTACGCCCGGATCCTGCAGTACATAAAGCCCGACCTGGTCCATGTCATCATCGACGGTCGCATCGTCCAGTCGGGCGGGCCGGAGCTCGCCGACGAGCTCGAATCCACGGGTTACGAGAAGTTGCGGGAGAGGTTCGGGTTGGTGAAGGCGGTCGCCGACAAGAAGGCGAGCGAATTCTTCACAGACCTGCCATTCTGAAGGGGGCGGCCGACTCGGGGTCGGCTGGCCCACAGTTGATCTGTGGGCGCTGGGTAGTACTGGGTAACACCCAGAACCCTGGGTTCGCCGGATCGGAGTGAGAGGTTGGCGATGGAATATCGCATCGAACGCGATTCGATGGGGGAGGTAAAAGTGCCCGCCTGGGCGTACTACGGAGCCTCCACCCAGCGAGCTGTCGAGAACTTCCCGATCTCCGGCATCCGGTTCAGCCGTCGCTTTATTTGGGCGCTCGGTTGCATCAAAGGGGCGGCGGCGCGGTCGGCGTCCGAGATGGAATTGCTAGACCAGGAGAAGGCCAAGGCCATCGAAGGGGCCGCTGCCGAGGTGCAGGAGGGGACTCTCGACTCCCATTTCCCCCTCGATGTCTTCCAGACCGGTTCGGGAACCTCGACCAACACCAACGCCAACGAGGTGATCGCCAACCGGGCGACCGAGATCTTGGGGGGCGAGCGAGGTTCGAAACTGGTCCACCCGAATGACCATGTCAACGTCGGGCAGTCATCCAACGACGTGATCCCCACCGCCATCCACGTGGCGGCCACCGCCGGCATCCGGGAGGATCTGCTGCCGGCGCTCGACCGGCTGGCTGATGCCCTTTCTGGCAAGGGCAGGGAGTGGAGTGAGATCGTCAAGTCGGGCCGGACCCATCTCATGGACGCCACTCCCGTGACCCTCGGCCAGGAGTTCACCGGCTATGCGACCCAGGTCCGCAAGGGTGCCGAACGGCTGCGCAAAGTGCTTCCCGAATTGGAGGAGCTGGCCCTGGGCGGGACCGCGGTCGGGACGGGCCTCAACGCTCCGCGGGGTTTTGCCGCGAGGGTCATCGAGATCATGGCGGAGAGAACCGGGTACCCGTTCCGGGAGGCCGACGACCATTTCGAGGCGCAGGGTGGGAAGGATGCGACCGTGATGGCCTCCGGCGCCTTAAAGACGGTGGCGGCGGCCCTCTTCAAGATCGTCAACGACATCCGGTGGTTGGGGTCGGGTCCGACCGCCGGGATCGGTGAGATCCACATTCCCGACTTGCAGCCGGGTTCGTCGATCATGCCTGGGAAGGTCAACCCGGTTATGCCCGAGATGATGATGATGGTGGCGGCTCAGGTCATCGGCAACGACGCCGCCGTCACCTGGGGGGCGGCCAACGGCAACTTCGAGCTCAACGTCATGATGCCCGTCATCGCCCGCAACCTGCTCGACTCCATTGCCATCCTCTCCTCGGCCTCGAGCACGCTGGCCGAGAAATGCGTGCAGGGCCTGGTCGCCAACGCAGAGCGCGCCCGGGAGCTGGTGGAGAGGAACGTGATCATCGTCACGGCTCTCAACCCCCACATCGGCTACGACAACGGCGCCAAGGTCGCCAAAGAGGCGTTGGCGACCGGCAAGACGGTCCGCGAGGTGGTCCTCGAAAAGGGTCTGATGACCGTCGATGAATTGGACCGAGCCCTCGACCTCAAACGAATGACCGAGGGTGGGGTGTTGTAGTTGTGAGGGCAGCCGCCATCTAGGGCGGGGCTGGTGGGTGGCGGTAGGTGGGGCGGTGGGTGACGGTGTGGTGGTATCGGCAGAGCAGTTGGAGGTTCGAGACGGCGGTCGGTCCGCCGTCGGCCCAGTGCCAGAGGTGGTGTATGTCACACCAACGATGGGGCCGGTCACAGCCGGGATAGGTGCAGTGCCGGTCCCGGGCGATCACCGCCCTTCGCATCCCCGTCGGCACCACCCGGCTCTCCCGTCCGATGTCGACCGGTTCGGAATCCGGTCCGAACACCACCCGACTGATGCCAGCATCACAAGCGATCCGACGCAGCATCTCGGGAGGTAGGACCGCTCCCGAGGCGGTCTCGTGGAGACCCCCTCCTTGGCCGGAGAGAGCCGAGAGGTCGGTGAGGACCACCACATGGGGTTTCTCCACCCCGGCCGCCTCCCCGGAGTCGAGGAAGGAACGGCACAGGTCGGAGAGGCCATCGGCGCGTCGCTGCCCGGGGGTGCGGGGGTCGTCCTGGCCAGCGGGTGGGGTGGCCGCTCCGAGCGCGGTCAGGATCAGGTCGGCCTGCTCGCGGTCGAAGTACCCATCCAGCTTGAGCATGCCGCCCATGGTGTGCGAGGCATAGAGATTGCGCCTTTCCCAGTTCTCTCCCGCCTCGGCCTCGGTGCCCCCTCCATCCACCGCCATCTTCCAATACTCCATCACCCGCCCGGTGTCGGCCACCGAGAGACCTTCCACCGCCCCCACTAGCAGTTCCTCGTCGGAGCCAAGCCGGCCGATCAGCCGTTCCCCGGCCTTGACGATCACCCGGAGCTGGTCGGCGCTCAACTGGCCTTGGTCCAAGGCTGCAAAGGTGGCGGGGAGGGAGGGGAGAGCCGAGGCGAGGGCCACCAGTTGGTGGGCCCTACCCCCTGACATCTGGCAGCGGTGCTTCAAGAACGCGGTGACTGAGCTGTGCCCCTCTAGATCCTGACCTCTCTGGGCCGAGAAGGCAGCCACCCGCCGAGCCTTCTCCACTCCCAACCAGCCCTCGATCTGTTCCAATTCGATCAGATCGGCGGCCAGTTGCTCGGCGGTCTGATCCCCGAGACTCTCCGATTTCAGTTCCTCGAGCGCCGACCGTAGCGAGCTCATGCCAGCCTCATCGCAGCAGCCCATCTGATCACTTCAGTATCGAACATCTGTTCGGTC
>CAYUKI010000235.1:0-3985 GCA_964445235.1 uncultured Acidimicrobiia bacterium
TCACGGCGTCGCCGGCCGCCAGCTCGTACGCCACGAGCGCCCGGTAGGTGTTGAGGCCGTCTCGGAAGGCGGCGTAGGAACCCCCCACCACCAGGCGAACCGTCCCTTCCGAGCCGGGCTGTGCCTTCTCCATCCGGATCCGGTCGCCGCGTCGCTCGTCCCACAGGTCGTCGGGGTCGCGGGGTGGGGTGTCGGCGGTCTCGGCCCATCCGCGCCGGCGTTCGACCGCGAAGGCATCGGCACCGGTGATCTTCAGCCCGAAACGCTGGCGGCAGGGCCCGGCGTCCCCCTCGTCGGGCTCGCCGATACCCCACACGGCCGGGTCTTCGACGAAGTGGGCGCCGTGGGTCCAGGTGCCCCGGGTTCCCCAAGCCGCCAGCGCGGTCAGCCACGGGAGCCGGGAGATGGAGATGTAGGTGGCCCCGGCCTTCCACGTGGCTGGGTACTTCAGGGCGAAGTAGCAGAACCACCGGCCGTCGGGGGAGAGGTCGCAACGCTGCGGGTAGAGGGTCCCACGCAGCCAAGCTCCCGGCTCGTATCGACCGGTGGAGACGTCCCAACGGCCGATATGCGTCCAGTCGCTCGGGCCGCGACGGAGCACCGCCACGATCGGCGCCTGTGCCGCCGGAATGCAGAAGATGCGAGGCTCGATGAAGGGATCGTATGCGCTCTCGGCCGTCGGAGCCGTCGGCCCTGCAAGTCAGGTCGGTCTGGCGTGGGCCCATGATGGAGCCGGGGATCCAGTACGGCCGAACTTCTTGCTTCGACACGGGTCATGGCCGAGCCGCTCTGGACGCTCGACCACCGGCTGGGTGAGGCCGCCCTCGCTGTCGGGGTGGCGCCGTAGGTCGGGTTGGGACGCGAGTGAGCTCATTCTGTGCCGGCCAGACTGCTAACGCGAGCGTTGCCGGCCTGCGGGGATCGTGTCAGACTTCCAGACCCCGGGCTCCGGGTCCCTCGAGGGCAGCTTGGTCTTCTCCGTTGAAAAGGCGGCAGGTGCGTAGCGAGAGGCACCCACACCCGATACAGCCGGTGAGAGCGTCTCGAAGGTTTTCCAGTTGGGCGATCCGCCGGTCGAGATCATCCCTCCACGACCGGGACAACCGCTCCCAGTCACGCCGATCGGGATTGTGGTCACCGGGCAGGTCCGCCATCGCCTCGGCGACTTCCTCGAGTGAGAGCCCCACCGCCTGGGCGGCGCGTATGGTGGCGACACGTCGCAGCGTGGCGCGTCGATAGCGGCGCTGGTTGCCGGCGGTCCGCTCAGAGGAAATCAGGCCTCTTGACTCGTAGAAACGGAGGGCAGAGGTGGCCATACCGCTTCGATTGGCAAGCTCTCCGATCGTGATCCATTCCGGCAGGACCGCCACGGGTGAAGAATAGACTTGACTTCAAGTTATCTTGAAGTTGTAGGGTGACCAGCAATGAACAGAGTTGCGGTCGTCACCGGAGCATCCCGAGGCCTTGGACTGGCGCTGGCCCGCCGCCTCGCAGAGGAGCACTGGTACCTGATTCTCGATGCTCGCGGGCAAGAGGCGCTCGCTTCGGCCGCCACCGAGCTGTCCGATTGGACCCAGGTCGTGGCGATGGCGGGTGACGTGGCCGATCCTCGTCACCGCCAGGAGTTGATCGACGCGGTGGCGGCTCAGGGTCGTCTTGACGTCCTCGTCAATAATGCCTCGTTCCTCGGTCCGAGTCCCCAGCCGGCCCTCGCCGACTACCCGCTCGACGCCCTCCGTAGAGTATACGAAGTCAACCTGCTGGCGCCACTGGCGCTGATCCAGCAAGCCCTCCCCTGGCTGCGCCGGTCGAGCGGCCGGATCGTCAACGTCACCTCCGACGCGGCGCTTGGGGCCTACCAGGGCTGGGGCGGTTACGGTTCGTCCAAGGCGGCCTTGGAGCAGTTGTCCCGGGTCCTCGCCGTCGAGGAGACGTCCCTCCGGGTCTACTGGGTCGACCCCGGGGACATGAATACCGACATGCAGCAGCAGGCCTTCCCGGGCGAAGATGTCTCCGACCGGCCCCCCCCCTCCGCCAGCGTGCCCGGGTTGATGGAGCTGATATCTGGCGACCTCCCCTCGGGGCGGTACGAGGCGCGACAACTGGCGGTGCCGCAATGACGTCGGCCCTTCTCGATTTCGAGTTGCCGGCGACTCTGGCGGCGACGGCCCCACCCGAGGCACGCGGACTCCAACGCGACAAGGTCCGGATGTTGGCATACGAGTTGAGGACGGGTCGCATGGTTCACGCCCGTTTCAACCAACTCATCGACTATCTACGCCCGGGCGACGCCGTCGTCGTCAATGTGTCTCGCACCTTGCCGGCGGCTCTCGATGCCTGCACCACCGACGGCCGGACGGTCGTGGTCCATCTGTCCGTCCCCCTCCCTGGCGGGCTCTGGACTCTCGAGGTGCGGACCACAGCCGGTTTCGGCACCGTTCCAGGGCCTTCGCTGGAATCGCAGGTACTGGAGGTGGCGAGCGGCGGCTCGATCCATCTGCTGGCCCTCCACCTCCGCTCGCCCCGGTTATGGGTTGCCTCCCTCGACCTGCCCGGGGGAGTTGTCGAGTTCCTTGCGACCCACGGTCGCCCGATCCGCTACGGCGCCGCCGCCGAGTCGAGACCCCTCGAGGACTATCAGACCGTTTTCGCAACCCAGCCGGGTAGCGCCGAGATGGCCAGTGCCGGCCGGCCCCTCACCCCTGAAGTCCTCGTTGCCCTTATAGCGAAGGGAGTGGCGGTGCTGCCAGTCGTGCTGCATTGCGGTGTCGCTTCATTCGAAGCGGGAGAGATCCCCGGGGAGGAGCGGTACCGGGTGCCCGCTGCCACCGCTACGGCCGCCAACTCGCTACGGAGGTCCGGCGGCCGGGTGATCGCCGTCGGTACCACGGTGGTGCGAGCCCTCGAGACGGTCGCAGACGGCGACGGTCTGTTGCATCCGGGCGAGGGTTACACCGACCTGGTGATCTCGCCAGGGAACCGGGTTGGCTCGGTGGACGGTCTGCTGACCGGCTGGCACGGGCCAGGGGCCTCCCATCTCGGCCTGATCGAAGCGTTTGCCGGCCGGGAGAACAGCGAGAGGATGTACCGGGCGGCGATCGAAGCCGGCTATCTCTGGCACGAGTTCGGCGACGTCTGTCTCATCCTCCCCTGAGCGCAGCTACCGAGATATTCAGCCGGGTGAGTGCCCCACCGCAGAGGCACCCGCATACTCCGTTTTCGAGGACTACTCGTAAGCCGACCGGGCTAGCCTCGGCCGGCGAGTAAGGAGCGTCGATGACCGAACCGGACGATCTGAAGGTGGGACTGGCCTCCGAGCTGACGCCCGGCACCGTCAAGGGCGCCGGCCCGTGGGCAGTCGGGAACTCCGGCGGTGAGTACTTCGCGGTGAGCCGCCGGTGCCGGCATCTTTATGCCGACCTGGCCGAAGGGCGGATCGACGCGGACGGTTGCCTCGTCTGCCCATGGCACGCTTCCAAGTACGACGTGAAGACCGGGCGGATGGTGCGCGGACCCCAGGGGTTCTTCGCCAAGATCCCTGGGTTGGGTCTTGCATACAAGGTTCTGACCACGGTGATCCCGCTGCGACGGGGAGAAGTGATCAAGCGAGGCAAGACCCTCTACGTGAAACGAGGCTGATGCCTCCAGCCAAACGTTCGCCGACCCCGCGTACTGGATAGCATCAGTCCCGAATGAACTCAGGGCTCCCTATCGCATGCCTCCTCGAGGGAGGCCAGGCACGGCAACGGTGGCAGGCGTGGAGCGAGCTTATGACCAGGCGCCTCGAGGTTGACCGGTCGAGCAGTTACTTGATTTTCAGCTTCGGAGGTACCGAGGCGGTGCGGGCTGAGCTCGCCGATCTGGTCGCATCAGAACGCCAATGCTGCGGATTCGTAACCTGGGAGCTCGAAGACCGAGGCGACAAGATTCTGCTCACCATTAGTGGCGACGCGGACGGGGTAGCGGCCATGGCCGAGTCCTTTGG